>JAQGHM010000255.1 GCA_028291615.1 Phycisphaerales bacterium
GCAGGGCGTAGGCGTCGTCATGACGGAGCCAAAGCCAGAGGACTTCGCCGACGCGCACGATCGATCCGCGCGCCAGGGCGAGGGAATCGCCCAGCCGTGAATCGCGTGCCAGTGCGGCGGTGTCGGCGAGGATTTGGGTTTTGCCGGTTTCGGGGGAATAGCAGCCGAATGCGGCGATCAACTGCCGCTTCTTTCCGCCGCTGAAGTAGAAGTAGAGCTTGCCGTCCGCGCCGACCGCCAGGGACTGGATGCTTCCGCGGGCTTCGGGGTTGCCAAGCGTTTCCAGCACGGTCGAATTGGCGAACTTGGTGGCGACGGGCAGGCCGCCTTCGCTGATTGCGAAGACGGTCTCGCGGCCACTCTCCGCCTCTTGGACCCAGAATGCCTGTCCGTTGCCGCTGGGGGCGATGTGGGTGCGTCGATCGGGTGGCAGGGGGGTGACGCGCTGGATCTCGACGCCTAGGGTCGGCGTTCGCTTGGGCGTCGGCGCGGGCGCAGGGGATTCCCGGTCACAGCCGAGAATTGCGATTAGAACCAGGCCCGCCGCCGCCAAGCGCATCGCTAATCTATACCATATTTGCGAAGCGCGACGTGCGCCGATTTCGGGTAACATTGGCATGCTAAAGCCGTTATACCTGCGAATGCTTATGCAATGCATCAGACCGTGGCTGCGCGCCGTCCTGCTGGCCGTGATTGGCGTCGCGTGCTCGGCGTGCGCTTCACGGATGCCAGTCTCGGCACCGGCAGAGAATCGCCGGATTACGAACCTCGACGAGCAGCCGGTTGACCCGCTGGGTGCCGCGGATGGTCGCCGGGCGACGGTGTTGCTCTTCATTACCAATGACTGCCCAATCTCGAACGGTTTTGCGCCTGAGATTCACCGCCTTTGCGATGCGTATATGCCGCAGGGGATCGCGTTCTATCTGGTTTACGTCGATCCCGGCCTGACCGCTGTCGACGCGCGGCAGCACTATCGCGATTACGGCTACCGGTGTCAGGCGCTGCTCGACCGTAGAAATGTCCTGGCTCGGCGGGCTGGGGCGACCGTGACCCCGGAGGCGGCCGTGTTTCTTGCTGATGGGCGGCAGGTCTATCGGGGGCGCATCAACGATCTTTACGTGGATTATGGCAAAGCGAGGTTCGCCCCGACGACCAATGACCTGCGCGACATGCTGGAACTGATCGTCCGGGGTGAAAAGGTGGAAATACGGACGACCGTGGCGGTGGGGTGTCACATTCCAATGTAAAAGGCCGTTGTGTGTGGTTGCGGGGGGCAATATGCTCGAAAAATTACATGAAAATACCAACGGAACCAATCGGGAGCATTCCGCGGCCGCCGGCGCTCATTGAGGCGGTTTCCTCGCGGGACGGGACGGACCCTTCGCTGGATGGGATGTACGACGACGCGATTCGCGACACGATTGCACGGTTTGAGGCGACGGGGTCGCCGGTGATTACGGATGGGGAGCAGCGGAAATATCATAATTTCTGGACGTATTGTGTGCACGGGCTGCCGAACATGGGGCCGGACGGGTTCAAGATTCCGTTTTCGGCGGGTCATACGCGGCGAATGCCTCGGCTGACGAAGGGGCCGTTTCGGTACCAGCGGTATGCGGACGCTTATCTCGATGTGGCCAAACGATATGCGCACGTGCCGGTCAAACAGGCGGTGATCTCGCCGTCGGCGCTGAGTTTGCTTTATCCCGCGGAGGCGATTCCGGAGTATCCGCGGGAGCAGTTCATTCAGGATTTGCTTAACGAGCATGAGACGGAGATCCGCAACTGCTTGCGCAAGGGGGCGCATAAGGTGCAGGTCGATTTCACCGAAGGGCGGCTGGCGGTCAAGATCGACCCGTCGGGGGAATTGCTGCACAGCTTTATCGATTTGAATAACCTGGCGCTGTCGCGGTTTACGCCTGAGGAGCGGCAGCGGATCGGGGTGCATACGTGTCCGGGGGCGGACCGCGATTCTACGCACAGCGGGGACGTGGATTATGCTGAACTTTTGCCGAGTTTGTTTCAGTTAATGGCGGGGAATTTTTACGTGGCGCTGGCGGGGGAGGCGGATCGCGTGCGCGTGCTGAAGATCATCCGGGAGCACCTCAAGGCGGACCAGCGGGTGTTCGTGGGGGTGGTTGCGCCGATCGACCCGCGGGTGGAGACGCCGGAGGAGATTCGGGATCGCGTGCTGGAGGCGGCCGAATATATTCCGATCGATCAACTGGGGACGACGGACGACTGCGGGTTCTCACCGTTCTGCGATGACCTTTCGACCACTCGGGACAAGGCGTTTGAGAAGATCCGGGCGCGGGTGTTGGGGACGGCATTGGCGGTGAAGGAGATCGGGGGTAGCGCGTGAACGCCGCAGACAATGAAGATGAACTGCTGCGTTCGGTGACATTACAGAACGCGCAGAGCATCCAGCTTGCGCGCCAGCGCGTGGAGGAGGAACTGCGCCAGGCGAAGGATGCGCTGCAGGCGCGGGAGCGCGAGCTTTCGCTGATTTACGGCAACGTGTCGGACGTGATCTTTTACCTGGCAGCCGAGCCGGGCGGGGGATTTCGTTTTGCCTCGGTTAACCGGGCGTTTTTGACGACGACGGGGCTCAGCGAAGATCAGGTCGTCGGCAGACGGGTCGAGGAGGTGATCCCGGAGCCGTCGCTTTCGCTGGTGCTCGATAAGTACGCAACGGCGATTCGCGAAGCGCAGACGGTGCGCTGGGAGGAGACGACGCGCTATCCGACCGGGGATCGGGTGGGGGAGGTTTCGGTCACGCCGATCTTCGACGCGGCCGGCAGTTGCACGCATTTGATCGGGGCGGTTCATGACGTCACGGAGCGTAAGCAGTCGGAGGGCGCGCGGTATCGGTTGGCGGCGGTCGTGGAATCGTCCGATGACGCGATCCTGAGCAAAACGCTGGAGGGGATCATCACGACCTGGAACAAGGGGGCCGAGCGTCTGTTCGGATATACGGCTGACGAGGTCGTCGGCAAGTCGGTGACGATCCTGATTCCGCCGGATCGGCTGGATGAGGAGACGGTGATCCTGGGGCGGCTGCGCCGGGGCGAGCGGATCGAGCATTACGAGACGATCCGGATGCGCAAGGATCGATCGTTGCTGGACGTGTCGCTAGCCGTATCGCCGATCAGAGATTCGACTGGCCGGATCATCGGGGCATCGAAGATCGCGCGGGACATTACCGAGCGGCGGCAGGCGGAAGAGGCGCTGCGGGACGAGACGCGGGTGCTGGAACTGTTGAACAGCACGGGGACGGCGATCGCGTCGAACCTGGACCTGAAGTCCCTGGTGCAGACGGTGACGGACGCGGGGACGAAGCTGAGCGGCGCGGAATTCGGAGCGTTTTTCTACAACGTCACCGATGAACGGGGGGAGTCGTACGTGCTTTTCACGCTGAGCGGCGTGCCGCGCGAGGCGTTCGAAAAGTTCGGCCTGCCGCGGAACACGCCGGTGTTCAACGCGACGTTTCGCGGGGAGGGGGTGGTGCGGTCGGCGGACATCACGAGCGACCCGCGATACGGGCAGATGGCGCCGCACCACGGGATGCCCAAGGGACACCTGCCAGTGCGAAGTTACCTGGCGGCGTCGGTGACGTCGCGTTCGGGTAAAATCATAGGGGGGCTGTTTTTCGGGCATCAGAAGGTGAACGTGTTCACGGAGCGGGCGGAGCGGCTGATCGTGGGGGTGGCGGCGCAGGCGGCGATCGCGATCGACAACGCGCGTCTTTACGACGACGTCAGGCGTGCGGCGGCGGAGCGCGAGCGGCTTTTGGAGGCGGAGCGTGCGGCGCGGGCGGACGCGGAGCGCGTGAGCCTGATGAAGGACGAGTTCCTCGCGACGTTGAGCCACGAGTTGCGGACGCCGCTCAACGCGATTCTCGGATGGGCGCATCTGCTGACGTCGAGCGAAGGGGGGAGCGAAGACCTGAAGCAGGGCCTGGAGATCATCTCGCGAAACGCGCGGGCGCAATCGCAGCTCGTGGAAGACCTGCTGGACATGAGCCGGATCGTCTCGGGGAACGTGCGGCTTGACGTGCGGTGGGCGGACCTGGTGAGCGTGATCGACGCGGCGGTGGATGCGGTGCGGCCGTCAGCGGAGGCGAAGGGGATCCGCCTGCAGAAGATCCTCGACCCGTCGGCCGAATCGGTCTTCGGCGACCCGGCGCGACTGCAGCAGGTGATTTGGAATCTACTGTCGAACGCGGTGAAGTTCACGCCGCGCGGCGGCAAGATCGAGGTGATCCTGGCGCGGGTGAATTCGCATATCGAGATTCGAGTGAACGATTCGGGGCTGGGGATTCGACCTGAATTTCTGCCGCACGTGTTCGAACGCTTCCGCCAGGCGGATTCGTCGAGCACGCGCAGGTACGGTGGCCTGGGGCTGGGGCTGGCGATCGTGAAGCAGCTCGTGGAGCTTCATGGAGGGAGCGTGCGGGCGCACAGCGAGGGGGAAGGCAGGGGGGCATCGTTCGTGGTCAACCTGCCGTTGTCGCCGGTGCGGGTAGAGCCGCAGCCGCCGGCGCAGGGGACGACGCAAGGGAAGGCGCTCGCTCTGGATCGCGAGGAGGTTGACCTTACTGGCGTTAAGATTCTGGTGGTGGACGACGAGCCGGACGCCCGCGATCTGATCAAGCGGGTGCTGGCAATGCACAACGCGGAAGTCATTACCGCCTCCAGCGCGGCTGAGGGATTGGAGCTTCTGCAGAGCGCCCGGCCGGACGTTCTGGTCAGCGACATCGGCATGCCGGAGCAGGACGGGTATCATTTCATCCGCGAGGTGCGTAAATTACCGGCGTCGGCGGGCGGGCGAATCCCCGCGGTGGCGTTGACGGCGTTCGCGCGTTCGGAGGATCGAACGCGGGCGATGATCGCGGGATACCAGATACACTTGTCCAAGCCGATCGAGCCGCGGGAATTGCTGGTGACGGTCGGGAGCCTGGGCGGCCGGATGCAAGCCGGCGGCGCCGGTACGGAAGCAAGCGGGCAGACGCGAACGTCTGCTTGATCGGGATGCCGGGCAATATTTCGGGCGCGTTTGACGTTGGACTAACATGAAAAGCCGAACTGAGTGCGTGGTCGTGGTTGGGTGTTTGTTGACGCTCGCGCGGTTCACTCAAGCGGCGACGGCGGTGGGGGCATCGCCACCGACGTTTAATCGCGACATTGCGCCGATCATCTGGAACAACTGTGCCGCATGCCACCACGCGGGGGAGGTTGCACCGTTCAACCTGACGTCTTACGAGGACGTGCGGAAGCGCGCCAAGCAGGTGGCGAAGATCACCCACGCGCGGACGATGCCGCCGTGGAAGGCCGAGCCGGGGTATGGCGAATTTGAAGGGGAGCGCCGCCTGAGTGATGCGCAAATCGCGACGATCCAGGCATGGGCGGAAGCGGGCGCGCCCGAAGGGAACGCGGCGGATTTGCCGGCGCTACCGAAATTTTCAGAAGGTTGGCAACTGGGTCAGCCAGACATCGTGGTGCAGATGGTGGAGCCGTACACGGTGCGGGCGGAGCGGCCGGACATTTTCCGGTGCTTTGTCGTGCCGTTTAACATCCCGGCGGGGAAGTACGTGAAGGCGGTGGACTATCGGCCGAGCAATCGGAAGATTACCCATCATGCACTGCTGTTTTTGGATAACACGGGGATGGCGCGCAAGCTGGACGAGGCGGACCCGGGGCCGGGGTATTCGCGGATGGGGGGCGTGGGGTTTCTGCCGTCAGGCGGGATGGGCGGATGGGCGCCGGGGGCTGCGCCGCATCGTTTTCCGGACCATGCAGCACGGGCGGTGGGTGCGAATACCGACCTTGTGATTCAGACGCACTTTCATCCGTCGGGCAAAGTGGAGACGGAGCAGGCGAGCGTGGGCATCTACCTGACCGACGAAGCGCCCAAGCGCACGGCGGCGACGGTGCCGCTGGGCGTGCGGTCGACGATCGACATCCCGCCGGGGGCGCGGGACTACAAGTGGGCGGATTCGATCACGCTGCCGGTGGCGGTGGAGATTCCGGCGATCACGCCGCACGCGCATTACATCTGCAAGGACATGCAGGTGTGGGCGACGCTGCCGACGGGCGAGAAGCGATGGCTGATCTGGATCAAGGATTGGGATTTCGACTGGCAGGGTCAGTACCGCTACAAGGCGCCGGTGGAGTTGCCGGCGGGGACGAAGATCGACATGGTCTACACGTACGACAACAGCGCGGACAACCCGCGGAACCCGAGCTCGCCGCCGCAGCGGGTGCGGCGGGGCGAGCAGACGACCGATGAGATGGGGATTACGTTTTTGTCGGTGATGCCGAAGAACCCGAGCGACATCAAGTCGGTGCGCGAGGCTATTCGGGATCACTTCTTGAATCTTCGCGGCGGTGCGGCGGCGGAGGGTTCGACGGGATCGGGGTTGGGGGCGCTGCTGGGGCGGTTGCGCGGCAGCACAACTCCAGTGCCGACGACGCAGGCGGTGAAATAGGTTGTTTGAGCGTGGCAGGGCGTCATCGAACGATCATGTTGCACGATTATGTTGACGGCGAGGGCAATGAAAGGAGCGAGCGATGAAGACGCGATTCTTGCTCGGGTTCATGGTCGTCGTCGTGGGGTGTATGGCTGTGTGGCTTGTGAACGCGGGGCGGCACGGGCGGACGCAACAAAGTGCGCGACAGGTTGCGCCGGCTGGCGATGCGGCGCAAGCGCTGCAGCCGCTGCTGGGCGATGCGGTCGTTCAGGCGGGGCCTTCCACAACCATGGTTGAGCCAGCGCCGGCGGAGGTTGCGATAACGCCGCCAGCGCCGTCGGTTGGACAGGACAATGCCGGGCCGCCTGCTGGATCACTGGCTCCGGCACCCACGCCCGTGCGACGCGTCGAACCAGCGCGCGTGGCTGCAGCGCCTGAGCCGCTGGTGCCCAAGCCGATTGCGCGGGCGGCGCTGGGATCTGTGGGGGCGGATCCGGACGCTGAGGAAGTCTGGGTGAATGCGATTAACGATCCCAATCGCTCGGCGAATGAGCGGA
Source organism: Phycisphaerales bacterium (assembly GCA_028291615.1). GTDB lineage: Bacteria > Planctomycetota > Phycisphaerae > Tepidisphaerales > Tepidisphaeraceae > RYN-433. Next base: position 7,024 of record JAQGHM010000255.1, read on the forward strand.
AGGACCTGATCGAAGATCTGAACGAGGACGGTTTCCCGGACCCGAAGAATATTACCGAGGATGATCTTCCGCTGATCGTCAGTCGGCTGGCGCTGATTGAAGAGCTCGCGCCGGATGCGGTCGATGATGTGAACCTGGCGGCGTTTCAGGAGGCGTATAAGGACCTCGTGAACATGCTGGACCGGTTGAGTCGGAATTGACGGCGCAAACGTTCGTTAACCCTCGGCGGGGCGAATCAGGGCGGGCCATAGCTCGTGCAGTTGTTGGCCTTCGAGTTCCATGTCGATGGTTTTGCCGCGGATCTCGACGGGTTTACCGACCAGGGCGTCGAGAGACTTATTCTTTTTGCCGCCGGTGAAGACAAGGCGGTCGCCCAGCTTGTAGAAATGGGCGCGCATGGTCGTGGTCACGCCGGCGGGTTGCGGGAGGGCCTCGAGCGTGCCGGTGAACGATTGCTCTTTTTCCTTGCTGTCACGGTAGGCTTTTTCACCGCCTGCGCCGGCGTCCTGGAAACCGGCAGCGGCGGTGTCATTGTTCTCGACGAGGCGTTGCGGCGAGAGCGGGCCGCTGGGCTGGGCATCGGCGGCGAGGTCGCCGAAGGCGAATTGCAGGCCGGCGAGGTAATGGCGGAGGACGACGGGGTTCATGTAGGTGTTTTCTGCGTGGCCGAGCGAGCAGTAGAAGACGCGGCCTTCGCCGTACTTATTCAGCCAGGAGACGGCGTAGTCGTTGTCGGCGGGGCGGTTGAAACCTTTGTCGATTTTCGACGCCGCGAGGTCGATGCTGGTGAGGATGTGCTGGCGATCGCGGGAGTAGGTTTCGCGGAAGGTGTAGATCTCGTCGCTGATCTCGAAGGGTTTGTTTTCGAACGCGGCGTTGACGGGGTTGGCGGGGTCTTCGATGCGCATGACGATGTGGCCCCAAGGGTGGCCGTTGAATTGGCCGCCGAGCATCGTGCCGTATTCCTTCCATTTGTAGGAGGAATCGGCGGCGGCGTGGATGCCCATGAGGCCCTTGCCGCTTCTCACGAAGTCGAGGAGAGATTGGCGAAGCTGGGCGGGGCGGACCAGCTCAGCGGGGATGGGGCCGTTGGTCGGGTTTTTATAGAGCAGGTCTTCTTTTTTCTCCGCGTCCTTGGGGACGAAAAGCGAGCCGGTGGTGGACATCATGAGGATCGCGTCGAACTGCTTGAGGTTCTCAGGCGCGAAGGATTCGGGATCGTCGGAGATGACAGTGGTGAACGCGCCGGCCTTCTGGCCCATGAGTTCGAACGTCTTGGCGCCGAGCGGGATGGAGGAGTGTACGAAGCCGGTGGCCTTGGTGTAGACGAGGAGCTTGCGCGGTTGCTTGGGGGTGGCGGGGGCTTTCTCGGGGAGAGCGGCGTTAATCTTCTCGATGTCCTGCGGCGTGGGACGCTGGGGCTTGGGCTTTTGGTCCTGGGCGAGGCCGGGGAGGGCGAAGAGAAGGGAGGCGGTGAGGGCGGTCAGAAGGCGGTTGACGGTCATGGGTCCTTTCGCTGGAAAATGCTCCGTGGGAATATACCGGCGCGGGGGAGGAGCGTGGGCGCGCGGTGGGCAGGAGGACGTGCGGTAGCTAGCGGTCTACTTGCCACCGTCGTCGGCCAACCCGTGCTGGCGAAGCTTGGTGCGGAGGGTGGCGCGGTGCAGGCCCAGGTGCTCGGCGGCGCGTGAGAGGTTGCCAGCGTGGCGCTCCATCATCTGCCGCAGCAACTCTTTTTCGATCGGATTCATCACCGCGTCGTAGGCGAACTGCGGGGCGGAATCGAGGCCAGCGGCGATGCGGCGGGCGAGGGCGTCATCGCCTGGGAGCGGCATGGTGAGCGGCGGCAGGTGGCTGGGCAGGATCACGCCGTCGCGCGCGACGAGCAGCGCTTGCTGAAGGACGTTGCGCAGCTCGCGGACGTTTCCGGGCCAATCGTATTGCCGCAGGCGGATCAGCGTCTCCTCCGACAGGACGGGGGAGTGCTGAGTGCTGCCGGCGGAGTCATGAGTGAGGAGCTTCAGGAAGTGCTCGGCGAGCGCGGGGATGTCCTCGCGGTGCTCGCGCAGCGGCGGGACGCGGATGCGGGCGACGTTCAGGCGGAACAGCAGGTCGGCGCGGAAGAGATTTTTGGAGACCAGCTCCTGCAGGTCGCGGTGGGTGGCGGTGATCAGGCGGACGTCGAGGCGCTTGCTTTGGTTTCCGCCCAGGCGCGAGACGACCGGCTCGTCGAGGAAGCGGAGCAGCTTGGCCTGAGTGGCGAGCGGGAACTCGCCGATCTCGTCGAGGAAGAGCGTGCCGGAATGTGCTTCTTCAAACCGGCCGGCGCGCGGCCGGTCAGCGCCGGTGAATGCGCCTTTTTCGAAGCCGAAGAGTTCGGATTCGATCAGCGTCTCCGGGAGCGCGGCGGCGTTGAGGGCGACGAACGCGCTGGCGGCGCGCGGGCCGTGGGCGTGGATGGCGCGGGCGACGAGTTCCTTGCCGCTGCCGGTTTCGCCGAGTATCAGCACTGGCATGGTGCGGCCGGCGACGGCGCCGATCTGCTTGAACAATTCCTGCATCGGCGTTGAAGCGCCGACCATGCTCCCGGATGGAGACATGGAGGGAGACGAGGGCTCCCGTCCCTCCTTCTTTCGGGCGGCGCGGGACTCCATCAGGCGGTCGATCAGGTGGGCGGCGCGGTCGAGGGCGACGGGTTTGACGAGGTAGTCGTAAGCGCCTTGGCGCATGGCATCGATGGCGGCTTCCATGGTGCCGTGGGCGGTCATCACGATGATGGCGGGCTGATATGACGCGTCATCGACGGCGGTCAGTTTCTCCATGGCTTCGAGGCCGGAGATGCCGGGCAATCGGATGTCAAGGAAGATGGCGTCGGGGCGGGTCTGGGCGAGGCGGGCGAGGGCGTCCTCGGCGCTGGGTGCGACGAAGACGGTGTCGCCGCGCTCGCCGAAGAAGCGCGAGAGGGCGAAGCAGATGGAGGGTTCGTCGTCGACGATGAGGAGGCGCGCAGGCATGGGGGGTTGATTCTAGCGCCCGGGCGCGGTTTTGTGAAAGACATGCGTTAAACTGCGTCGCATGACCTCCCGAACATTCGCGTTCCTGTCATTGCTATTGCTCTCTCCCGGAGTGTTCGCCGCCGATGCGCCAGCGCCTTTCGACTGGCGCGAGGCGACGCCCGCCGAGTCGGGCTTTTCCGCAGAACGGATCGAATCGCTCCGCGCATCGCTGGCGGCGAAGGGAACCCGGGCGCTGCTTATCATTCGCCACGACCGCATCGTCTGCGAGTGGTACGCCGCCGGGACCACGGCCGACAAACCACAGGGCACCGCTTCGCTCGCGAAATCGCTGGTGGGCGGCGTGTCGGTTGCGGTTGCGATCAGCGACGGCAAGCTCCACGCTGATGACCAAGTCGCCAAGTTCGTGCCCGAGTGGGCCGGCGACCCGCGCAAGGCGAAGATCACCGTGGCCCAACTCGCCTCTCACACGTCCGGCCTTGAAGACGCGGAAGACAATCGCATCGCGCACGAAAAACTCACCGGCTGGAAAGGCGATTTCTGGCGGCGCGATCCGTCGGACCCGTTCACAATCTCCCGCGACCGCGCCCCCGTCGTCTTCGAACCCGGCGAACGCGCTTCTTACAGCAATCCCGGCATGGCCATGCTCGCCTACACTGTGACCGCAGCGATCCAGGGCGGCGAGCAGAAAGACTTGCGATCTCTATTGCGCGATCGTGTTCTCCGCCCGATCGGCGTCAAAGACGCTGAATGGACCATCGGGTACGGCAAACCCGCGCGCGTTGGGGAACTGAACCTCTACGCCAACTGGGGCGGCGCGAGCTTTACGCCGCGCGCCACCGCGCGCGTCGGACGCCTGATGCTTCGGCAAGGCGATTGGGCCGGCAAGCGGATCATCGATGCCAAGGCGATCGAGCAGTGCCTCGACTATCGCACGTCCGCCACGACCAAAGAGTGGGTCGGTGCCGCCAGCCCGCGACCGGTGCTTGGCTGGTACACCAACGTCGACAAGACATGGCCCGCAGCGCCGCGCGACGCCTTTGCCGGCGGGGGCGCCAATCACCAGATCCTCCTCGTCATCCCGTCGCTCGACCTGATCGTCGTCCGCAACGGCACCTCGCTGGGCACGGACAAAGCCTTCTGGGCCGGCGTCGAGCAGGAGATCGTCACGCCATTGATGGGCGCGGTGACGGACCCGCCGTACCCGCCCAGCGACATGATCCGCCGCGTGCGATTTGATCCCGAAAGCGCGATCATCCGCAAGGCGATCGGCAGCGACAACTGGCCGATGACCTGGGGCGACGACGACGCGATCTACACGTCCTACGGCGACGGGCGCGGCTTCGAGCCGTTCGTGGAAAAGAAACTGTCGATGGGCCTGGCGCGCGTCGAGGGGACGCCGCCCGATTTTCGCGGCGTGAACCTCCGCTCCGATTCGGCCGAGCGAACCGGCGACGGGGCGAAGGGCCCCAAGGCCAGCGGAATGCTGATGGTGGAGGGCGTGCTCTACATGTGGGTGCGCAACACCGGCAACGCTACGCTGGCGTGGTCGGCCGACCATGGGCGGACGTGGGAGTGGGGATTTAGATTTGAAGAGAGCTTCGGCTGTCCGACGTTCCTCAACTTCGGGCGAAACTATGAAGGCGCGCCGGATAAGTATGTCTACATTTATTCGCAGGACGGCCCGAGCGCCTACGGTCCGCGCGACGCCGCAGTTCTGGCCCGCGTGGCGAAGGAGCGGATTCGCGAGAAAGAGGCGTACGAGTTCTTCGTCCGGCGTGGGGAAGGCGGCGCGGCGGTCTGGAGCGCGAAGATCGGCGAGCGCGGCCCGGTGTTCGAAGCGCCCGGCCGCACCGAGCGCCTCGACGCGGTCTACAATCGAGGGCTGGGCCGATACCTGCTCGCGGTCGGATATGGTCACGGACAAGGCTGGGGATTGTTCGAAGCGCCGCACCCGTGGGGCCCGTGGGCGACGGCGTTCTCGACATCCGACTGGGGATTGGGCGCAACGCACGGATATCGCCTGCCGGCGAAGTGGATGTCGGCGGACGGCCGCGAAGGCTGGCTGGTCTTCTCCGGCATCAAGCCCAACGACGCTTTTTGCGCGCGGCGGATGGTGTTCGAGTTGTACCCGCGATGACGGCATTGCTTTTAATTTGCGATTACTAACAAAGTTGGATAGAATCTCCGAACAGGTTCAACAGGAGATTTGATGATCGCGCGTTCATACTGGCGTCGTGGGATGATGGTGGCGGTAACACTCTCGGGTCTACTCGGCTTGGCAGCATGCCTGCCCGTGCCCCTGGGCGACCCGGCCAAGAGCAAGGCCGATTCGCGCTTCGCCGGCGTCTGGGAATGGCGCGATGGCCGCATCCATCGCGCTATCATTCGTCCCTGGGACGAGCACACGTTCGTCGTTGACGTCCTCAGCGGCGACCTCGCCGAAGACGGTTCGACCAAGCCGCGCGCCCGCGACATCTACAAAGGGTGGCTGACGGACGTGAAGGGGCAGACGTTCATGACCCTGCAACCGGTCGAGACCACCGGCATGGTCAACGGCGACGCGCGCCGCTCTTATTATTTGACCGCCGGCGTGAAGATCGACGGGCCTACCCTCACGGCGATGGCGCTCGATCCCGAATTCAAGAAGCTAAAGGACGTGCCCGATCGAGACGCGCTGGAACGGATCGTCAGCGAGAACATCGAAGACCCCAAGCTATTCAGCGCCGCCCCGATCGTTGCCACGCGCTGGAGTGTCGATCAGATGAAGGGCCTGGACAAACTCCAGGACGCGTTTCGCGAATGGAAGTAAAAACAAGAAGAGCCCAGCCGCTGGAGGGCGTGCGACTGGGCTCCGGAGGGTCGAAGTTGTAATGCACAAAACATAATACGACGTGGATATAACGTCCAGCGCAATTGGAGAAATAATTCCGCGCATGACGACGGCGTCTCTAAAGATCTTGTTAAGGGCGCGGACAAGCCGTTGATCGCTCACGGCTTGTGCATCGCCGAGGCGTCGGGTGGCGACACTTCCGCAGGCGCGGCAGCGGGTGGCGCGGGCGCTTCAGCAGGCGTCGGAGGGTTCATCAGATCCGCTTCGATCGACGAAGCCGGCACGGCGGGAACACTCTTTTTCTTCCGTCGCGGCGCGCGACGACCCTGTTTAACATCTTCTTCCAACTGCGTCTTGCGCCGAAGGATATGGTGATAATGCTGCGCAAAACGATGGGCTTCATCGCGCACGTACTGCAGCATCTTCAGGCCCAGATGGTTGCGTTTCAGCCGAATGGGGTCGGCAACGCCCTGTACGTAAACTACTTCTTCCTTCTTGGCGAGCGAGATGACCTGGGGGGGTCGGTGATCCATGGACTTGAAGACGTCCATCGCGGCGTTGAGCTGCCCGACGCCGCCGTCGATGAGGATCAAATCGGGATATAACTCGTTGCCCCCCGCGGCCTCGCGATAGCGGCGGCTGACGACTTCCTGAATTGATAAGAAATCATTGTTACCCTGACCGTGCTTGATGCGGTAGCGGCGGTAACCATCCTTAAACGGCACGCCATCGATGAAGCACACCAGCGAACCCACCATCTCGCCGCCTTGAAGATGGGCGATGTCGATCCCCTCGATGATGCGCGGCGGCTCGGCCATGCCGATGGCCGCCTGCAACTCGGCCACGCCCTCGCGCGGGTTGGAGATGAAGGCTTCAGGTTGCCAGAACTGCTCGGTACCCTTGCTCGCGCGCTTACCTAGCGCTTGAAGGGCCTTGATCTCGTCCCGCAGCCGGGCGGCGCGCTCGAAGTGAAGCTCTTCCGACGCTTGCTTCATCTGCTTTTCGAGATCGCGCAGCACGGACTCGCGGTTGCCATCCAGGAAACGCGTAAGGTTCTTAATGTCGTCAGCGTAAGCGTCGCGCGGGATCTTGGCGGCGCACGGGGCGGTGCACTGCTTGATCGCGTGCAGCAGGCAGGGGCGGAAGAAGCGCCGCTTGCTGTCCGATTCGCTGATCTCCAGGTGACAGGTGCGGAACTTGAACGCCTTCTGCAGGTGGGTGATGGCTTCTTTAAGCTTGTAGACGCTGGTGAACGGCCCGTAGAGCTTGACGCCTTCGGTCTTGGGCTCGCGGGTGATGTAGACGCCGGGGAACTCATCGCCGGTGGTGACCATGAGGTAGGGGTAGGTCTTGCCATCTACAAGACGAGCGTTGTAGCGCGGATGCAGGTCCTTGATGAGGCGGTTCTCGGTCAGCAGCGCCTCGACCTCGGAATCGGTCTCGAGCACGTCGAAATCAACGACATGTTCGAGCAGCCCCGACTTGCGAAGCTCGAGCTCGGTCGAAGGAAGGAAGTAGGACGAGACGCGGTCGCGGAGGGAGGCGGACTTGCCGACGTAGATGACAAGTCCCTTGGCGTCTTTCATAAGGTAGACGCCCGGCGTTTTGGGCAGGGCGCGGGCCTTGTCGAGGAGGTTGGGGAGGCGGTCGGTCATAGCAGGTACAGTGTTACGTCAATTAATGGCCGTTGGTTGCCGGAAGGCAAGGGTAATGAACGCGGCGGAGATTTCGCTACAATGCCGGACACGAGACGCGATGACACAGCAACAAGCCCAATCGCTCGCCGACGACATGCTTGAAGTCGGCCATTTTTTATTCGAGCAGGCGAGCTGGTCATTTTACGAGTTTATCCTGAAGCATCGGGATCGAACGGGGGAATACGCGCGGATCACCTACGACCGCGGGCGCATGGAGATTATGACCGGGGCGGGCGTCCAGTGGCGGCTGCGGGACGATCTCGCAAAGCTGCTGGAACATTTCTCGCGGGTGCGGGACGATTCGGTAAGCGACCAGCGCGATTCTGCGGTTACACCGGCGACGGCGAGTGAGCCCGACATCGTCTATGTGATCATCAGCGAGCGGGTGAACGATCGGACCGCACTGGATGTGACCGTCAAACGCGTGGTCATTCCAGCCGGGCCGGCCGACGATTCGGGTTTCGGCGCGGCGACGATTCCTGGCGTGCGCTATCAAGCTCGCCTGCCCGACCGGGAGATGTTTCCGGGAATCACCGTGGCCCAGACGTTCGAGTTTCTTCAGTATCATCAAAAGGCGAAGAAGTGATCATCCTCCCCAGCGTCGACCTCCGCAACGGCAAGGTCGTTCGTCTCAAGCAGGGCGACTACGCCCGGCAAATCAATTACACCGTCGATCCCGTCGAGACGGCGAACTCCTTCCGCGAGGCGGGGGCGGCGTGGATGCACATCGTCGATCTCGACGGGGCGAAGGAGGGCCGGCCGGTGCAGACCGAGCTGATCGCCACGATGATCGCGGCCAGCGGGCTGAAGGTGGAAGTGGGCGGGGGAATTCGCTCCGCCGATGACATTCGCCGGCTGCTGGACGCGGGGGCAGAGCGCGTCGTGCTTGGCACTAAGGCGATG
>JAQGHM010000263.1 GCA_028291615.1 Phycisphaerales bacterium
CACCGCCTGCGGGGTTGCGCTCGGGTACGGCTCCTTTTCGGTCGAATCGGACGCGGGTTTATGACCGGCGGCGCCGACTCCGGCGAGGCACAGCAGTCCGGCAAGCAAGCATTTGCGCATTAATGAAGTCTCCACATGGGCCCGCGCATCTATCACGTGCGCCGGGGCAGTCCGGTTCGAGGCGAACGTAAGCCGCCACCCGGTTCAGACGAGTTTTCCACAGCCGAGTGTGGATAGGATGCGCAAAGGTTGTTGATGTGGCAAGCAGCCGCTTGGAAAAAGGGCGAGTCACGCTAGAGTCGCCGGATTGCCGATTGGGTTCTTTCCGCGATCGGCAACAGTTTCTCCAGCGAGGGCATTCATGGGCTTCGATTCCGGTTCCATCACGTTCCGCCGTTTCGCCGTCGTCGGCGAGTTTCCCGCACAGGTCAACGAGCAAACCCTCGAAAAAATCGCGGAGCACGCGCTCAAGCCGGGCGAGTTCGGCGTCGAAGAGACCGAGTACGGCTGGAACGGTGGCCGGCATATCTTCGATGACCAGTTTTCCTTCGAGAACAACGTCTTCGCCGACTGCCTTTTCTTCGCGCTTCGGATCGACTCCAATAAGGTTCCCGGCACGGTTAAGAAGGCTTATACGCTCATCGAGGAAGCGGCGATCGCCAGGAAGAACCCGAGCGGCTTTATTTCCAAATCCCAAAAGAAGGAAGCGAAGGAGACGGTCGCCCAGAAGATCGAAGAGGATATGAAGTCGGGAAAGTTCCGGCGCAGCAAGATCATTCCGCTGCTCTGGGATCTGGCGAACCAGACGGTCTATTGCACCGCGGCGGCGGCGAACTTTGAAAAGTTTGCGGAGATTTTCGAGCGCACGTTCAAGTGCGAACTGCAACCGCTGTCCGCCGGTTCGCTGGGCCAGCGCCTGCTTGTCGAAAACGGCAAGCGCCGCGATTACGAAGACCTGAAGCCCACCCGCTTTGCCTTTGGGCCCGAGGGTGAAGGCCAGCATCCGGATTATCCGTGGGTGGCCAAGGGACCCGAGCCGAAGAACTTTCTCGGGAACGAATTTCTGCTCTGGCTTTGGCATCACGCCGACGCGAAGGACGGCGAAGTGGCGACGAAGACCGCCGGCGCGGTCAGCCTGCTCTTCGACCGCCTGCTCGACCTCGACTGCACCTACGGCGCCACCGGCAAGGACGCCCTCCGCGGCACGGGGCCAACGCGCATGCCGGAGGCCAAGGACGCGCTGCGGACCGGTAAGGTGCCGCGCAAGGCTGCGCTGACCATCCACGCGCAGGGCAACCAGTTTGACTTCACGTTTAACCCGGAGCAGTTCCTGGTCGCCAGCGCCAAGCTTCCGGACATCGACGATGTCGATTCGCCGCGCGCCTTGTTTGAGGAGCGCATCGCGCTGTTGCGCGACCTCGCCAAGACGGTAGACGCGATGTACCAGGCGTTTCTCGCCGTCCGCGCCAGCAGTGCGTGGGAAGGGCAAGCGACGACGATTCGGAAGTGGATTCAGGCGACGACGATCAAGCCGGTGATGGCGTCGATCGCCGTCGCTTAAGGATCGCGGCGCGGTATAGTCGCGGGCATGCGCATCATCCTGATTGGCGTTTTGCTCCTGGGCGCGGTGGGTGTGGCGGCCGATGATTCACTCCTGCGCGAGGCGGAGCAATCGTATGCGCAGGGCCGGCACGATCAGGCGATCGAACTGACGGACCTGTACATCGCCGGCTCCCCAAAAGAGCCCAAAGGTTACCTGCTCCGCGCCGTCATCCGATCCGCGGAAAGCAAGTGGGAAGACTCCCTCCCTGACTTCGACAAAGCGCTCGAGCTCAACCCCAAACTTGTCAAAGCTTACCAGCGTCGGGCCATCGCCCGTTTCATGCTCGGCCGCATTAAGGAATCTGTCGCGGACTTCGATAAGTACAACCAGCTCGATGCCGAAGCCGCTCCGCAGAACTGGCAGCGTGGCATTGCGCTTTACTACGCCGGGCGATACGAAGACGGGGCCAAACAATTCGAGCTCCATCGGACGGTGAATCCGGACGACGTGGAGAACGCCGCGTGGCATTTCCTCTGCGTCGCGCGGTGGAAGAACGTCGAAGCCGCCAGGGCCGCCCTCATCCCGATCCAGGGTGACACGCGCATTCCGATGGCCAAGGTGCATGAGATGTTCGCCGGGAAGGCCACCCCCGAGGAAGTCATCGCCACCGCCACCGCGAAGGATTCAATTCCCATCCAGATCAATCGCCAATACTTCTACGCCCACCTGTATATAGGTCTCTATTGCGAAGCCATCGGAAAGAACGAAGAAGCCAAGCAACACCTGACCGCCGCCGTTAAACACGAAGTCCCCGATTACATGTACGGCGTCGCGAAGGTGCACTTGCAACTGCTCGATAAGAAGTAGAGCGGTTACTTGGGCTTCGCGGCGGTCCGCGCCTTCTCCATCACCTCCGCAATCTTCACCGGCTTGCCTCCCTGACGCTTGCTTTCATCCGCCGCCTCCATGAACGCCATCAGCTCGATCGTCTCCTCCGCCGTAACCGGTGGCTTGCCGGTTTTGAAGAACCGCGCCACCTGTTCGTCGAGCGCTTTGTATCCCTCGAACCCGAGCTGGGTTGCGATGCCTTTTTTCCCAAAGACCACGGCACCGTAATCATGCTTTCCATCGCGCAGGCCGCGGAAGGTGCCGATGCGCCCGCTTTTCCATACGCCGGTCACCAGCTCACCGCCTTCGGTTTCACCGCCACCGGTTTGCACGCGGGTGACCGTTTCACAGCCGGGGCCCATGAGCGTGTAGAGCATCTCGACGCCATGGATGCCGTACCAGAAGAGGTCGGGGTGATGCGCTTCGAGAGGGGAGGGGCTCCAGGCGTCGCAGCCGATGATCTCGCCGACTTTTGGGTTGTCCTTCAGCGCGACCACGCCCGGCCCAAACCGCAGCGACGAACTGGAAAACCAAGGCACGTCGTTCTTCTTCGCCAGTTCGGCGATCGCGATGGCGTCGACGAGTGAACCGGCCAGCGGCTTGTCGATGAAGAGCCGCTTCTTCGCCTCGATCACCGGCCGCGCCTGCTCCAGGTGTGGGCGGCCGTCCACGCTTTCCAGCAGCACGACGTCGCACTTCTTCAACAGCTCGGGAATCGAATCGACAATCTCGACGCCCATCGCCTTCATGTCGCTGGTGAACTTGGCGACGCGATCGCGGCTGGACGGGATGTCCTGACTGCCGCCGGGAAATCCGACGACGACCTTGAACCCGGCAAGGTCGCCGGTGGCTTTGGGGTCGTTGAAAATCTTGGTGAATGCGGGGACGTGCGAGGTATCGAGGCCGATGATGCCGATGCGGATCACAGGCTTGTCCGCTCGAACCGCAATCGATGAAACCGTCAAGATCGCGAACAGTCCGCAAAGGATTCGTTGGTTCATGCGAGACATAATACTCAACTCCCCTTGCCTGCCTACGGTTCGACTGAGCTCGCCGAAGTCCGCCTACTGCCTACTGCCGACTTCTCCTACAATTCCAAAATGCCCGTCACCCTCCAATCCATCCGCGAAGCCCGCGAGCGCATCAAGGACGTCATCTACCACAGCGCGTGCAATTACTCGCTTTCGCTGAGCCGCCTCTGCAACGCCGAGATCTACTGCAAGCTGGATCACCTGCAGGTCACCGGCTCGTTCAAGGAGCGCGGGGCGCGGAACAAGCTCAAGCTGATGCTTGAGCACGGCGAGGGCAAGGCGGGCGTGATCGCCGCCTCCGCGGGCAATCACGCCCAGGCGCTGGCCTACCATGGCCAGGATCTCGGCATTCCCGTCACGGTGGTCATGCCGAAATGGGCGCCGCTGGTGAAGGTTTCCAATTGCCGCTCATTCGGCGCGACCATCCTCCTGCACGGCGAAAGTTACGAGGACGCCAAGCACGAAGCGCTGCAACTGGCGAAGGAAAAGTCGCTGACGTACATCCCGGGCTTCGATGACGAAGACATCATCGCCGGCCAGGGAACACTCGGTTTAGAGATCCTTGAAGACGTGCCGGACGTCGAGGCGATCGTCGTCCCGGTCGGTGGCGGCGGCCTCCTCGCTGGCATCGCCACGGCGGTTAAAGCGCTCAAGCCGTCGGTCCGGATCGTCGGCGTCGAACCCGTCAACGCGCCGACGCTTCACGAATCGCTCAAGCTCGGCAAAGTCACCCGCATCGCCACCAAGCCGACGCTGGCGGACGGCCTGGCGATCGCCGAGGTCGGCAAGCTCTGCTTCGACCTGATCCGCCCGCGCCTGGACGAACTGCTGCTGGTGGATGAGCCGACGATCGCCCGATCGGTGCTCAAGCTGCTGGAGCTGGAAAAGACCATGGTCGAAGGCGCCGGCGCGGTTCCACTCGCCGCCGCGATGAACCCATCGTGCAATCTCGCGGGGAAGAAGGTCGTCCTCGTCCTCTGCGGCGGCAATATCGACGTAACGGTCCTGTCGCGCATCATCGACCGCGGCCTGGCCGCCGACGGCCGCCTCTGCCGCGTGACCGCGTGCGTAGGCGACCGCCCAGGTTCCCTCGCGCGCCTGACGGCGATCCTGGCGAGCACCGGCGCGAGCATTCTGGACATCGCGCATGATCGCCACTTCGGCCCGGCCGATCCGGCGCTGGTCACGATCACCGCGACGTGCGAGACGCGCGACTTTGAGCACATCAAGGAGATCGAGTCAGCCCTGCAAGCTGCGGGGATCGAGTTCACAAGGGACACGTGATGGGCCTTCGTTCAAGCAATTCCCGCCGGCACGTACGACCCCCCCGACAGGATCATCTTGAACGCCTCTTCGCTGCTGACGGTCAGCATGCGGCAGTGCTCGCGCCTCACGAAATAGAGCCGCCCGCTGGTGGGATTGGGCGCCGCCGGGACGAAGACGCAGAGTTTTTCGCCGCCCGCGCCGCTGGGCACGCCGCTGGTGAAGCCCAGCATCTCCATCCGCCCGGTTTCGTCCCCCACCATGACCACCTTCGCGAAGATCCCCTCGCCCGGCGTCAGCGCCACCTGCTTCCAGGCGCGGTACACCGGCCGAAGCAGCGGCATCTGGTTCAGCAACCGATCCGCCAGCCGCAGCAGCCACTTGCCGATGAGCGACGTCACCACGAACCCAAGCAGGTAAACGGCGACGATCGCCAGCAGCACGCCAACCAGCGGCAGATCGACGCCAAAGACTTGCTTGGAAAGGATGCGCGTGCGCGAGTCCACGTACCAGATGACCAGGCAGGTAGCCGCGATCGGCATGGCCGCGAAAACGCCCGCAAGAAACGTCCGGCGAATGTGAGTTTGAAAGGAGCCCATGGTCCGCAATTGTGCGCCCCATCGGATTGCGACGCCATCGCGCTCACCCCTATAATCCGCGCGCCGATTTGGAACCACGCATGCCCTCCACCAAGACCTCCCTCTTCTTCCTGTTCCTCCTCGTCTTCTGCGGCGGGTTCTTCGCGCTTCTCTACGCCAATCGCAACTACCATCGCCCGCCGCCAGCCTCGGCCGTCTGGTCGCCGCCGGACAAGCCGATTCGCATCGTCTCCTGCAACGTCCAGCACAACCGTCGTGGAATCGACCAAATCCTCGATGACCTCCGCAAGCTTGAGCCCGACATCGTCCTGCTTCAGGAAATCGAGAAGACCGAGCTGTCGCAGCTGACTGAAGCGCTGAACACGCTCCCCGCGATCTATCACGCGAGCGAAAACCTCGCCGGCCGCCGCGCGAGCTGGGGGAATGCGATACTCTCCAAGTATCCGCTGTACGACGGCTCGACCCTCCCGAGCGCCGCCGGCGGTTCCTTCGGCGTCTGGGCGACCGCCGTCGTCGGCAACGCCAAGTTCAAGATCGTCAGCCTCCACCTCGCCCCCGCCGGCAACGAACTGGCGCAACTCGCCCAAACCTGGCAGGAAGCCGGCGCTCCGCCAATCATCATCGGCGGCGTCTTCAATCACGAGCCGACAATCCATCCCTGGACCGCCACCGGCACGAGCTTCCTGATCTCAAAGGAATGGAAGCCAATCGAGACCGGAGGCACAGACGAGAAACCGATCTGGCTGTTAATTGGGAAGTGACTTATCCCTTGCCGACCGGCTGGGTCGTCGCCCCGCCCCGGCCCAGTTCGCCGCGCAGGGCTTCGACGTGGGCGACGCGCGTGTCGTAGTCGGTCTTGGGGTCCACCGCCACGTCCCGGTGCACCGTCTGTTTCAGGTGCCGCGCGGCGATGCCGCGCACCTCGGGGTTGTCGCTGTACAGACAGTCGAGCAGGAAATCGACGTCGCTGGTCAGCCGCTGCGCCTCTGGGCGCGACATGAACGAGTACGTCGATAGCACCGAATCGAGCTGGCAGTTCTGCTCCGGCGTCAGGCCGCTTCGATCCATCCGGTAAATGACCAGCGCGGCCTCCGATCCCAGCTTGCGAATCGCCTGCCGCGCCGTCTCGCGGTCCGAGTACGCGTCCCCCTCCAGCCCCGGCAACAGCGCCTTGAGCTTCGCCGCGATCTCCTGATCGCCCTTCCACTCCTCGGAAAAAACCTGCCACGCCATCCCCTCATCCACCGCGAACAGGTTCTCCA
Source organism: Phycisphaerales bacterium (assembly GCA_028291615.1). Classification (GTDB taxonomy): domain Bacteria; phylum Planctomycetota; class Phycisphaerae; order Tepidisphaerales; family Tepidisphaeraceae; genus RYN-433. Next base: position 6,587 of record JAQGHM010000263.1, read on the forward strand.
GCTTCAGCTCGCGCAAGAGCGGGCGCAAGTACTGGTCCACCTCGCGCGGATGCTTCCGCCGCAGCGTCGTAAAGTCCGGCTCGGACAAATTAATGCTCACCGCCACGCGCCCCGCATTGTCCGCGCCGTACACGTTCAACTGAATGCCATCCGGCTGGCCGAACATGGAGCGATTCTGCGTCTGCATCAGGTTGATCGTGTAATTTTTTGACTGCGAGCTGTGGTTCTTGGAAATCTGCAGATACCCCGGCTGCATGCTAATCGAAAAGTTGGTCACCCCCTCCATGTTCGGATAGGCCATGTTGGAAAACGTAAAGTAATACTGCCCGTTATTGATCGGCTGAACCATCAGCGTGCAGAAGCCCTCAAAGCCCTCCACTTCCGCGCGCATCTGCCGATTCTTCATCTGCTCCGCCGCCCCGAACAGCGGCGATTTGAGCGTGAGCTTTCCCTGGTCGCTGGCGACGCGCAGGAGGTCTTCAATCTTCTTCTTGCCGGGGAGAAGGTCGAGCCGCTTGATGTAGAGTTCCTGCTGCGACTTCTGCTGGTTGAGTATCTGGCGGTAGGTCTCACGCTCGTCGGCGCGCGTGGCGGTAGCGGGGGTGAGGAAAACGCTCGCCAGCAAAAGGGGGATGATCGCGGTTTTGGTCGCGCTGGGCATTCGCCAGATGGTATCACGGCGGCGGCGCGAAGTTGACGCGAATCCGGGGAAAAGCGGGTCCGATGTTGCAATTAGGCGATCAGACGCCGGGACTGGAACACCCGGGAAGAAAGCGGCGTGAGCGCGTAGACGGTGGCGCTGACTGCCGAGACGCCGGCGTCATTGACGGCGCGGACGCGGAAGTAATAAGTGCGGCCGGGGGTCAGGCCGGTGCTGGTGAAGCTGGTGACGTCGGCGGCGGTGGTGCCGGCGAGGACCCAGACGCTGCCGCTGAGGCGCTCGATGCGGTAACCGGATTCGCCTGAAGAATTATCCCAGTTGACCGTAATCGAGGTTGCAGAGGCGGGGGTGGCGGCGATGTTCGTCGGGGCGGCGAGGAGCGTGCGGCGGTTGATGGTGGTGGTCGCGCCGTCGCCCGAAGCGTTGAAGGGGGTGACGCGATAGTAGTGGACGCTGTCGGTGTCGAGGGCAGTGTTGGAGTAGTTGACGACGTTGACGGCGGTGGTGGCGAGGGTCGTCCAATCCGTGCCGTTGGCGGAGGTTTCGAGGCGATAACCGCTTTCGCCGGCGATGTTGCTCCAGACCAGGTTGATCTGGCTGGTAGAGGCGGCGGTGGCGACCAGGTTGGCGGTGGCGGGGAGGGTGATGGTCGTCGCCTTGATGCCGGCTTCGGAGTTGCCGCCGGCGTTGGCGGCGCGGATGCGATAGGCGTAGGTCGCGCCGGCGGTCAGGCCGGTGTTGGAATAGCTGGTGACATCAGCGGCCACGGTAGTGAGCACGGCCCAGGTGCTGCCGTTGTTGAGCGAGCGCTCGATGACGTAAGCGGTCTCACCATCGGAGTTGGACCAGGCCAGGTTGATCTGCGTGGTGGAAGCCGCAGTGGCAGTGAGGCTGGTCGGCGCGGGGAGGAGCGTGCGGGTGGTCTTGACGATGCTGGCGGCGGCGTCGCCCGAGCCGTTGACCGGCGTGACGCGATAGAAGTAGGGCGTGTCGGTGGTGAGCGCGGTGTCGATGAACGTGATCGCGTTGACCGCGGCGGTGTTGACGACGCCCCAGTCGCTCACGCCGTCGGCGGAGCGCTCGACGCGGTACCCGGTTTCGCCGGCGACGTTGAGCCAGCTCAGGCGGATCTGCGAAGTCGAGAGGGAGAGCACGGTAAGCGTGGTCGCGGGCGGAATGGTGATGCCGGTCTTGTAATCGCCTACGAGGGAGTTGCCGCCGGCGTTTACGGCGCGAACGCGATAGTAATACGCGGTGCCGGCGACGAGGCCGGTGTTTGAATACTCGTGAACGTCCGCAGCGGTCGTGGTGAGCAGCGCCCAGGTCGAGCCGTTGAGCGAGCGCTCGACGCGGTAACCGGATTCGCCGGTCGAGTCATCCCAGGCGAGGTTGACCTGCGTGGTGGAGATGCCGGTGGCGGAAAGGCCGGTCACGGCGGGAAGGAGCGTGTGCGCGGTAAAGGTGACGCTCGCGGCGGAGTCGCCTGAAGCGTTGTGCGCGGTGACGCGATAGAAGTAACTGGTGTCGGCGGTGAGGCCGGTGTTGCTGAACGTGATGACGTTGGCCAGCGGTGACACCAGGGTCGTCCAGCCGTCGGTGCCGTTGTCCGAGCGCTCCAGGACGTAACCGGTTTCGCCGGCCACGTTGGTCCAGTTGACGTTGATCTGGGTATCGGAGGCGACCGTGCCGACCAGGTTGGGCGCGAGCGGGATCGTGTAGGTCGAGGCGCTGGTGCTGGCGGCCGATGCGCCGCCGGGGTTGATGGCGCGGACGCGGTAGATGTAGCGCGTGCCGCCGGTCAGGCCGGTATTGGCGTAGGAGGTGACGTCGGGGCCGAGCGTGGCGATGGTGGCCCAGGTCGTCTCGTTTAGCGAGCGTTCGACGCGGTAGCCGGTTTCGTTGGTGGAGTCAGCCCAGGCGAGGTCGATCTCGGAGATCGAGACGCCGGTCGCGGTGAGGCTGGTCGGGGCCGGTAACAGTGTGCGGGCGGTAAAGATGACACTGGAGGCGGAGTCGCCCGACGCGTTGTGCGCAATCACGCGGTAGAAGTAGCTGGAGTCGGCGGTCAGGCCGGTGTTGCTGAACGCGATGACATTGGCGAGCGGCGAGGCGATGGTGGTCCAGCCGTCGGTTCCGTTGTCGGAGCGCTGCAGGACGTAGTTGGTCTCCCCGGCGACGTTGGTCCAGTTGACGTTGATCTGGGTATTGGAGGCCACCGCGCCGACGAGGTTAGGCGCGAGCGGGACGGTGTAGACGCCGCTGCCGGTGCTGGGGGCCGAAGCGCCACCAGCGTTGAGGGCGCGAACGCGGTAGATGTAGCGGGTGCCGCCGGCGAGGCCGGTGTTGGCGTAGGAGGTGACGTCAGCGCCGACGGTGGCGACGGTGGCCCAGGTGCGTTCGTCGATCGAGCGTTCGATGCGGTAGCCGGTCTCGCCTTCGGAGTTGTTCCAGACGAGGTCGATCTCGCCGGTGGAGACGCCGGTGGCCACCGTGCCGGTCGGGGCGACGAGGACCGTCGTGGCGTAGGTGGAACCGGCGAGTGAGTCGCCGCCCGCGTTCACGGCGAAGACGCGATAAGAGTAGACGGTGCCCGCGGTCAGGCCGAGGCTGGAGATCGTGGTAACGTTCGCGCCCGTGGTGGCGATGACCGACCAATCCGAACCATTGAGCGAGCGCTCGATGCGGTAGCCGGTTTCGCCCAGGACGTTGGTCCAGGCAAGGTTGATCTGCGCGGAGGAGATCACGGTAAGCGTGAGCCCCGGCGCGGTAGCGCGGGTGGTCGAGTTGACGGCGACGGCATTAGCGGACGCGCCGACGGCGCTGTTGGCGCGAATGCGGTAGTAATACTTCGTGCCCGCGGCCAGGCCGGTGTCGGAGTAGCTCGAACTGTCGGCGCCGGGCGTGGCGATCTGGCTCCAGGTGGTGCCGTTGATCGAGCGCTCGATCACGTAGCCGCTCTCGCCTTCGACGTCGGCCCACGAGAGGTCGATGCGCGAGGCGGAGATGCTGCTGGCGCTGAGGCTGCCGGGCGTGCTCGGCGTAACGCTAACGGCCGCGGTGTTCGAGTTGCCCGACTGGTCGGTGTCGTTGAGGGCGTAGACGCGGTACTGGTAGCTGTGGCCGACGGTGGCAGTCGAGTCGAGGTAGCCGTGGACGTTGGCGGCGGCGGGATCGAGGTTGTTCCACGTCGCGCCGCCGTCGTCGCTGCGCTGGATGGCGTAGGCGGTTTCGTTCCAGGAGTTGTCGTACCAACTCAGGGTGACGCCGCCGGCGGCGCGGGTGGCGGCGAGGTTGGAGGGCGGCGCGACGTAATTGGGCGACGGGACGATCGTGCCGGTGATCGTGTATTGGCCGACGTCGCCGTAGACACCCTTGCTGGAGACGATCAGGCGGTAGGAACCTGCGCCGACGCTGGTGGTGAGGCTTTCGCCCAGGCTGGCGGTGTCGGACGAGGCGATGACGTTGCCGGCCAGATCGACCAGCTTGAGGGTTGAGTCGAGCGTCGCCCCGTAATCGGCAACGTTGACGGAAAAGCTGACCGTACCGGCCGAGGTGACGAACGAGAAGACGTCCACGTCGCCCGTTTTGGAGAGCACACCCGAGCCGGTGACGGTGGCATCTGATACGGTGAGCGCATCGGCGGCGCCGATCGTGTCGCCGTGATCGTCGGTACGGTAGCCGAAGTTATTGGTGGCGCCGGAGATGATCGCCATGTCGTCCTGGTAGACGGCGTAGTTCGCCGACGACTGGCCGTTCGACCACTTGCCGCGCGTGGAGTAGTAGCTGAGGCCCATGTACGCGGCGACGGTGCCGTTGCCGGCGCGGTACTCGGCAGTCTTGGTCGAGCCGCTGTAGCTGCTCTGGTGGAGGAGACCGAAACCATGACCGGATTCGTGGACGATCGCGTCGCCGGTGTACTTGGCGTTCCCGCCGCCGAGCATATTCGGGAAGACCCAGGCGACATTGGGCGAGCCATTGGTGAAGCTCCCGATGAACGAAACGCCACCCGCAGCCGCGCCAAGCCATCCACCCGAACCGCCGACGACAACCTTGAGCGTTTGGCCGTCATTGAGATTGCCCGGATCAACGGTGGTGACGTTAAGGTTGAAGGGCGAATAAGCCTCGGCGACGCGGGCCCAGATCTGGCGAATGTTGGCCAGTTCGGAATCGCTGAAGGTCGAGGCGTCGCCGTCCTGGTCGAAGGCGGGCGTCGCGGTGACGTTATAGCCACCCCAGGACTGGGCGGAAGCGCCGACGAAGTCGATGTAAAGCGTGGCGGTCGCGCTGGAATTGCTGTTCAAGGCCGGGACGCTTGATAGCGGGCTACCGGCCAGCGCGGGGCCGCCAAAGGAAACGAAGGGGCCCATCAGTTGATAGCCCGAGGTGACGAATGGGGAGTTGTCGTGTCCGACCGTGGCGGAGAAGTCGGTTCCGTTGGCGCAATAGAGGAGGCGGGACTCGAGCTCGACGATCTCCATGAGCGCGGCGGCGGCCACCTTGCGGCGACCGTTGCGGCGCGCAGATCGCTGCGCAGCCGAAGTGTTCCAACCCATGACGTTTGCCCTGCCCATAAACTTTCTCCCGGGCGGACGAATATGTCCGCCGATGGGATATCGAATACGCAGGGCGTTCGGGTCAACGTGACGCAAGTGCGACAAATCCGACCGCCGGCAGGTCCGATTCGCGGATTGAGGCACGGCATTGGAGAGCGGCAGTTTTTATGCGTCAGCGGGCGGATGTTGAATTGGGAGACCGGCGCGGCGCTGAACAGCTATGACGGCTGCGTAAGCCCCGCGGCGCGGCAGATGAGTTCCGCGGAGAGTGGGGAGGCAGTGTTGGAGGGGGGGTGGCGCTCGACGCGGGCGAGGCGTTTGGCTTCGGTCAGCCACAATTCCTTGCTCCTGGAAGCCCGGCGGAGCACGGGGCGCCCGGTGGCATCGATCGGATGAGCGCCGTTGGCGGGCCAAACGTGGACGAGGGCGGCGCTGGATTCGATGGCCCGATGCAGCGCGGCGCGGTCGTCGATTTCACCGAGGTGGTGGGGGGCGAATTCTTCGATGTCGCCCCAGCCGCGGCCGAAGAGACGGAGCTTAATGTTGCCGCGGATAAGCCAGCGCGCCAGCCCCTGCTGGTAGGCGGGAAGAATGAGCCGCTGGACGAACGCGGCGTGATCGACAGCTTCGTCGCCGATGCCGGCGCTGGTGAGCCAACCGCGGAGATAAGCGTTAACGTCGGGCCCGACGACGAACGGATCGTCGGTAATGTGGCGGCGGATCGATTCCCAGAGGATGTTCTGGCTGGAGAGTTCGAAGTCTGGGCTTGGGATCGCGATCGTGTTGGCGATGATCGAAAGGACACGCTCGGGCTGGCCAGCTTGTTTACCTGTGCCTTGATCATCCCGAAAATCACGGGCAGGCGAGTACACTTGCCCATGCCACCCAGCGGGCCAGGTCGCGACCATAATTCGGTCGCCAGGCCAGCCTGCGGCGATGGCCGCCGCGCGCCGCTGTGGGTCGGCAATAAACAGGCGGTCATGCACCCCATGTGGAACAAAGCGCGGGATCGCGACTCCGGTGAGCCAGGTAATAACCTTTGTTTCGCTGGCGAGTTCAGCGGGAAGATCAGCCCGAGACGCATCGATTAGCACCACGGCCTCGCAACCAGCGGCTGCACGGGCGAACGTTACGGGCGACGCCTGGCGCGAATCGTCAGGGTCGATCGTCTGCCAGTTTTGTCCGTCGGCGATCATCTTCAGCACGCCGCCGGCGTCTTCCCATAGGCGGAAAACGCTGGGGGCGATGACGCAGACTCGCCCCGACTGGGCAGTTCGAGGCGTCGTCAGAAAAGTTCGCACCGCCTGCGCGCGGCGGTTGATCTCACGCGAAAAGACGCCTTGCCCCACGCGGATCATCTCATTGAGCTGCTCAGCTTCGACAAGCGTGGTGCGAACGAACTGGCCCGGGATCGGCAGGCCGTCGTTGGCGATTAGGAGTTGCTCGAGGTCGTCATCCCAATGCTGACCGGTGACGAACCAGAGGCGACCGCCGCCGATCGCGGCTTCGAAGGAGTCGCAGGCGAGGATGAAGCGCAGATCGACCGGTTCGGGGACGACCGCGATGAAGGACTTTCCGCCGCACAGACGATCGAGGATGACGCGGAGCTGGGCAGCATGCGTGGGAGAGAGAAAGCACGACACGGCCGCGCTGAGATCCAGTTTTTCAAGCAGCGTTTGCGCAGCGCGGAGGGGGAGCGAGCATCCCGACCACCACGCACCCGCAGTGCGGGCAGTAAGCGAGCCGTCGCGCGCGAGGAGCCACTCGGCTTGGGGGGCCGCGGGCGTAAGGGTAGTGGCTAAATCGGGTTGTGAGGATCGGAGGGCATTCAGGTTGAGTTGATAGTTGCGCGCGGCCGCGGTCGCCGCCACAGATTGCTGAAGGTCGTTCTGGGTCATCCTGAGTATTATCGGACGCTTGCGGGTTGAGGCTTGATTGGGAAGATTGGATGATGAGGATAGGATAGTTGACATGCGCTTCACCAAGATGCACGGCATCAGCAACGACTACGTCTACGTCAACGGCTTCGCCGAGCGCGTGGCGGATCCGACGCGCCTGGCCATTGCAGTTTCCGACCGGCATACAGGGATCGGGTCCGATGGCCTCATCCTGATCCTCCCATCCGACAAGGCCGACGTCCGCATGCGCATGTTCAACGCCGACGGCACCGAAGGGGAGATGTGCGGCAACGGCGTCCGCTGCGTCGCCAAGTACGCCTTCGACCATGGGCTCGCCAAGAATAACCCGATGCGCGTGGAGACCGGCAGGGGGGTGTTGTCGCTGGCACTGGTGACGAAGAATGGCAAGGTCGAAGAGGTCACGGTGAACATGGATCAGCCGATCCTGGACCTTGCGAAGATCCCGGTGGATCGGGAAAAGGTCGTGGCAGGCGGGCGCGAGCACGAATATCGGCTGTCAATGGCGCAGGGGAACGAGCTGGTCGATGCAACGTTTGTGTCGATGGGAAATCCGCACGCGGTGATTTTCACGCCGGATGTGAAAAGCCTCGACCTGTCGCGCATCGGTCCGCCACTGGAGAACCACAAGGCCTTCCCACGGCGGATGAACGTCCACTGGGCCCAGGTCGTAAGCCGCGACGAAGTCATCATGCGCACGTGGGAGCGCGGCAGTGGCATCACCTGGGCCTGTGGCACGGGCGCGTGCGCCGTGGCGGTCGCCGGCGTGCTGACGGGCCGGACCAATCGCAAGGTATTGGCCCACCTCCCAGGCGGCGACCTCAACCTGGAGTGGCGTGAATCAGACGGAAATGTCTACATGACCGGCCCCGCCACCGAAGTATTCAGCGGCGACTGGCCGGAGTAAACGGCGCTACCGGCTGATGAGCCAATAGGGCACCGCATATCCGACGAAGATCGCAGCGCCGGCGGTGATTCCCGCGACGAGGGAGCGCGTATACTTCTCCGCGCGCGTCCATCGAGCGGTGTAACCCAGGTACATCGCGATCAGCCATTCCCCCACGATGATCGCCCAAGGCGTATGCAGGAACATCGCGCAGTTCTGGTATCGCCACCAGTTAATGCGCAGGGCCATTTCCTCGTAGTAAGGGATGTTGATCGAGCCAAGAAGCCCGACGATCAGCAGGCCCTTCCAGCCCAAACCCTCGTAGAGTCGAAGCCCGAGGTACCCGAACTGCACCGCCACCACCTGCCACGCAAACGGCATCCAGATCGGCGAGCGCCAGATCATCGGATTATAACCCGCGCCATCCACGCCATTCGAATAATCCAGCGTCTTCAGCACGTCCACGAGCCAGGCATCACTCGCCAGTTCGACAAAGCCCACGGCCAGCCCGAAGAGCATCAGGTTGGCCAGAAACCGGTCGCGGCGGACGATGATGAAGCCGACGAGCAGCGCATTGTCGATCAGGTTAAGCCCCGCGCCTGTACGCCAGCTAGACCACGGCACGAAGGCAAGCAGGCCGACGCAGATCACGTTGATGAGGATGGTCGCAATGACGACGCGCAGGCGATC
>JAQGHM010000268.1 GCA_028291615.1 Phycisphaerales bacterium
TCGTGTGACGCCGACGGCCGCGTCCCGCGTGGCCCGTCGCTCACCGCTGGCGCGGCAGCGCGACGGGCCACGCGGGACATCATCCGGGCGCATGGTGGAATTTACAGAAAAGATGTTGCATTACTTGGCCTAGCGTCAGCACCCCGTTGGGCCCTAGTTCCAGCGTACCGCCCCGAATCGTCCCGCTGCCCAAGTTCGCGACGTTGTCGAATCGGACAACACCGCCAATGTTCAAATAGGATCCCGAGGCCAGATTAAACCGTTCGCTGACTGTCAGGTTCCGCGCCCACTGCGTCCCCTCCACATACATCAATCGATCGCCCGCAACGTTGATTGTCACATCGTCGTTCGCAGTCGGCAGCGTCGGATTGCTGCTCCAGTTGCTGGCCACCGCCCACGAGCCGTCGGCGTCCTTTACCCAGGAAACGGCTCCCGCACGCACGTCGGTGGCCTTGACGGACACGATTGAAACTACAAGAAAGATCGCACGCACAACTCGGGATCGCGACGCGACGCCGATGATGCGAGCGCAGTGATTGAAACTCATTACGATCCCCCTTTGAAAGGACGACCACGGATTGTCGCTTGCTTGTTGCCCCCGGTTCTTCCGTATCGCACGGCGCGAGGCCAGAACCGCAGTCTATACTCTCTCTTTTCCGCCGCAAGCATTTTGACTGCTTTGGGACCCTCCTCCTCGAGAATCCCACTTCCGGCGTGATCTATTTCACATTACTACTGCGGCTGCTCCCAGCCGGTTGATTGCCTGTTGGTTAGAAGTCCGCGCTCGCCCGGAAAACGCGCTGCAACGACTACCCCGCGCGGCCGATCGCTTCGACGAAGCGGTGGCGGCGGATCTCGTCGCGCTGAAGTTGGCCGACGAGGTTGGTCAGGCCGGCCAAGGTTGATCGGTTGGCGGGGCACAGGTCGAGTTTTGCGAATTGAACGCCCACGCTGGTGTTCCCGTTGGGGAGCTTGCGGAGGTGCCGCACGCGACCGCCCAGGAGCAGGCGACAATCGGCGTGGGCGATCTCGATGCGGAGACGCTGGTCGAGTGCAAAAGGCGGGGGCTGGGGATCGGTCAGGCAGATCAAGCCCATGCCATCGATGCTGAGGTTGCGCGGGATGACATGGATTTGTGTGTCGGCTGCGGGGGGATCCGGCAGAGCCGTTTCTTCGGAGATGCACCACGCATGAACGGCAAGATCGGCGTCGAGGCGGATGCTGGCGCGATAGCTGGCGCGGCGCTGGATGGCCGCGAGTTGGGCCGGCCACGCGAGCAGGATGGCGTTAATGGTTATTTGCGAGTTGAGCGGCATCTCCGCGCGGAACTGCATGATCAGGCTGGTGAAGACGACCTTGAACGACGAGGCGATCAGCGAGAGTCCGACCGTCTGCCTGTTGGCCATCAGGCGGTCGATCAGGCCGCGCGTGCCGTCGGGAATCTGCACCCAAAAGCCCTCGTCGTCAGCGGCGACAAAACGGCTCTTGTGGTGAACCACGACGTTGCCGGTCGGCAACGAGAGGACGAAGCCGGCGTTCCTCGCGACGGCATCTCGCAGAAGTTGTTGTTCGTCAACCTTCATCGAGCCGGCTTCCCATTCGGAATACATGGGATAATCGGCTTAATCCCGTATGGAATTAAGCAGATTCATCACTGCTCCGCTGACGCAAGGGCGCCATGCCGATAATGTCGGGGAGGTCAGCCGGTACGGCCGGCCGGGTTGATCGTTGCCGCTCGTTCACGCGTCCACGTCAGCAGATCGCCTTCGAGCGGGCCTAGGGGTGGGGCGCTGTAGCGGAGGGAGCGGGCGTAGCGGCCACGGTCGTAGGTGATGGCGAAGACCTCGGCGATGTTCAGACCGATGTCGGGGTCGGGGGCCTTGAGCGGTATGGGGATGGTGGGGAGCTGGTCGCGGAGGGACCAGGTGTAGACGTCTACGATGCGGTCGGGTTGATCGCGGGTGACGTAGGCGTAGTAGTCGCCGCGCGGCAGATTTGCTTGGAGGTCGAGGCGCCGGCCGCCGAGCAGGAGATCGATTTCAACGAGGTGGGCGTGTTGGCCGAGGATTCCGAACCGCTTGGCGCGGTATTCGGAGAAGCCGTCGCCGGTCTTGTTAGTTGGGGAGAGGATCTCGATGACCGTCACCAGCGAACGATCGGGGCGATGGAGGATTTCGATCCAGGTGTCGCGGACTTCCTCGTACTGGGTTGCCATCGGGATGGAGACGGGTTCGAGGGTGGCTACTGATCCGGATGACGATCGCATTGCTTGCGACTGGCGCGGCGTGGGCTCGCGGGTGATTGCGACGTCCGGGAGGCGCGTGGCCTCCTGTTGGCTTTTATGTTCCACGAGGCGCAAGCGTTCGTCGATCCGGGCTTCGTAGCCGTCGGGGAGATGCTCGGACAGAACTTCGCTGCATGCGTTGATGAAGCGCGAGTGGAAGTCCTGCCAGAAGGCGGGGTCTTCCAGATAGGGGTCCATGCCTGGGAATGGGCTGGGCATTGCGGCTTCCTTTGTCGCGCGATTATACCTTGGCGCTACTTCTTCTCCTCGTCCTTCTTGAGTTCGTCCTTGAAGTGGTCCATGACCTTCTTCACGTGGGGCAGGGCGACGTTGACGATGTAGCCGTCGGTCGGGTGGGCGCGGGCGTAGTTCTGGTGGTAGTCCTCGGCGGGGTAGAAGGCATTGAACTTCTCGACGGTGGTGACGATTGGTTTGTCGAAGGCCTTGGCGTCGTTGAGCTGCTTGATGTACGCCTCGGCGACCTTTTTCTCTTCGTCGCTCTGATAGAAGATGGCTGAGCGGTACTGGGTGCCGCGGTCGGCGCCCTGCTGGTTCTTGGTGGTGGGGTTGTGGGCGGTGAAGAAGGCGCGGAGGAGCTCGCCGTAGGTGATCTTCGAGGGGTCGTACGTGATGCGGATGGCTTCGGCGTGACCGGTTCGGCCGGTGCAGACGGCTTCGTAGTTGGCGGTTTCTTTTTCACCGCCGGAGTAACCGGAGACGACGTCTTTGACGCCGTTGAGGATCTCGAGCGAAGCCTCGGTGCACCAGAAGCAACCGCCGGCGACGATGATGGTCTGGTCGGCGTTGTCCCTGGGTTTGGGGAGGTCGGTGGCGGATTTGGGAAGGTCGGCGGCGGCGTGGGTGGGAAGCGTGCAGGCCATGCCGAGGATGCTGCTAAGTGCCATGATGAAGACTCCGGGGAAGAGATGACGTTTCGGATGCGCGGTCACGGTTTCCTCCAAATGATCCCTTGTTCGATGCTGCGGATTATAGCGAGGTTCTGGGGGAGTTTCCGACGACTGGGGCTTGGTAGCCGTATTGGGCCATGATCTGTTCGGGCGACTCGCGGCGTGCGGGTGGGCAGGGCGCGACGGCTTTGGGTCGGGACGCGGAGGCGAGTTGGAGGTGCAGGCGATGAAGTTCGGCTTGGAAGGCGGGGTCGCGCCGCCAGCGGAGGAGGGTGTGGCGGTCGATGTTGAGGCCGCGTGCGACCAGGGTGGGGCGCATGCCGGCGAGGAGATGGCGGAGGGCGGCGAGCTGGCGGGGGGAGAGCATGTCGTTTTGGCAGGTGGCTTTGTTCTGCAGATTTTGGTGAGATTGGTGCGCCATGGTGCGCGGCGGTGTATCGTGGTGCGCGAGGGGGCGCGGGACGGTGGGGGATGGTGCGCCATGGGGCGCTGGGTTTACGGGAGCGTGATTGGGATCGAACATTGCCTGCCCCTTTCTTGAAATCGCGGAATTTGCTTGGGGTCATTGTACCTTACATGTTGCTAACTTGTCCAGTGGAAAAATGGAAAAATGCATATTGGGGCGTCGCTTTAGGCGGGCCATACAATCAGGCGGCGTCCGGAGGAGTTTGTTGGCGAAGTGGGCGAGGTTGGTGGTCGGGCGACGACGCGGCCGGGGGTGGAGGACGCTGCGCGGCGGTGGGAGGATTCCGCTCGCTGAAGCGAGCCTTACGAAGAGGGCACCACGATAAAGGCTTCGGGGAAGAGACGTTTGTGGGCGAAAGTTTTGCGTTTGAAGAGCGGCCGAGATACTAACAGGCCGTTATGGCGCATGGACTTCAGCCGGCCTTGCAGGTTGTCACTCAAACGCTGCGCCGCATCGGCGTTGTTCTCATTTTGGCTGGCGCCATTGCCCACCCCGTTCATGCCCAAGTCGAGTTCACGGTTACCATCAAGGATCTTCCTGATGACCAGGCCGTTCTCGCGCCTGTGATCAAATCCAATCTTATTGCAGCTGCAAAGGCATGGGCCGACCAGGTCGATGCCAAGCCGTGCACGATCGCGATTCTGTTTCGCGTTGATCCGGCCGCCAATGCAGGCCGCGGGTCAGGTCGCAGCCTGGTGACCGTTCGGCTCGGCAATGAAAAACAAGGGGACAAACTCGTCTCGGAACAAGGCTGGGCGAGCAAGATGCGGACGGGAAAACCTGCAAACGGCGATCAGCCCGATATTGAAATCGTCCTGGAACCGACGTACATGAAGACGATCTGGTGGGATCCTGATCCTTCGGCGCGCAAGGCGCGCATCCCGGGTGGCAAGCTCGACTCGATGTCCGTTCTCCTCCACGAATTTGGGCATGCCCTTGTGTTCAACGGGTGGCGGGATCCGAAGACCGGAGAACTCCCCGCCAACTTTATCTCGACCTACGACCGCAACGTAAAATTTGAGAACGAGAACTTTTTCTACATTGGCCCCGCGGCTACGAAGCTCTGGGGCGGGCCGATCCCACTGACGAAAACCCGCACCAATTACCACCACTTTTGCGAAGAGCCTACGGGCCGCAATGCCGAGCTTAAAGCGGACCTGATGAACGGCGTAGTGCTGGAATTCGGGCATCGATACGAGATCGGTCTACTCGATCTTGCCGTTCTTGAGGATTGCGCTATTCCGTTAAAGGGCGCATCTAAAGGCAAACGCAATTCCGCCAAATCTGGAAAGTAGTCGAGCCGCGTTGGGGTGTTTAGAAGGACGCTGCACGGCGGTGAGAGGATTCCGCTCGCTGAAGCGAGCCCTACGATTGGGATGTTTGTGGTTTTGATTCGGCGAATTACGGGGGGGGACGCGGCGGATTCTGCGTTGATTGCGGGGATGGTGCGGGTGTTTGGTGAGGCTCGGCGGGCGCGGTTGTCCTTCTTGATGGAGATTCATGATGCGGAGGAGGATCGGCGGTTTTTGAGTGGGGCGATGCTCGCAGAGAATGAGGTTTGGGTGGGGGAGGTTGGGGGGGAGTTGGCGGGGTTTATTGCTTTTGCTGATGGCTGGGTGAATCAGCTTTACGTTGCGCCTGGATTTCAGGGGCGGGGGGTGGGGTCGCGGTTGTTGGACGTGGCGAAGGGATGTTGGTCGCGGTTGGAGCTTTGGGCGTTTGCGGAGAATGGGCCTGCAATTGCGTTTTATGAGCGGCGGGGGTTTCGGATTGTGGAGCGGACGGAGGGGGCGGGGATTGTGGCGCGGCGGGCGGATGTGCGGATGGTTTGGGAGGGCGAGTCTTAAGAATCCGGGGCGGCGCTTGGTCGTTGAACTCCCAAGACTCTGCCCCGGCGTGGTTGGAGGGAGTGATCGTTTCGGGGTCAGTCTTTGGGGGCGAAGCCGTTGCGGTTGATGGGGCTGGCCTGACTTAGGTCTATGCCTCGGGTGTCTAGTTTTCTGGGGTGTTTGCGGGCGCAGTCGATGCAGGTGGTCACGCCTGGGAGGGCTTCAAGGCGGGCGGGGGCGATGGGGCGGTCGCAGAGCATGCAGAGTTTTCGGGTGTGGGTTTGGGGCATGACGGTTACCTCACAGAATGTACGTTGGCAGGGGGGCTGGGTTCGCGGGCGTTGATCTGCTTCATAACGTCGGCGGTGATTTCGAAGGAGTGTAAGCGCGCTTGGTGGTCGGCGATCGAGGCGGTGGTCATCAGTTCGTCGGCATTTGTATCGGCGAGGATTTGTTCGAGCTTTTGGCGGACGGTTTGGGGTGAGCCTACGGCGGCGTAGCGGGTCATTTTTTGCACGTGGGCTTTTTCGTGGGGTTGCCAGAGGTCATCGATGGAATCGACGGGGGGTGCGATCTCGCGCGGGTGGCCTCTGGTCAGGTTGAGGAATTGCTGTTGGAGGGAGGTGAAGAGGCGTTGGGCTTGGCGGTCGGTGTCGGCGGCGAAGACGTTTACGCCCACGATGACGTAGGGTTCCTGGAGTTGTGCGGAGGGTTGGAAGTTGGCGCGGTAGAGACTCAGGGCGACGTGGAGATATTCGGGGGCGAAGTGGGAGGCGAAGGCGAAGGGGAGGCCTAGCTGGGCGGCGAGTTGGGCGGAGAAGTCACTGGAACCAAGCAGGTAGATGGGGATGTTGAGGTTGTGACCCGGGATCGCGCGGACTGCGCTGTCGCCGGTTTCGGGATGTAGATAGGCCATCAATTCCAGGAGGTCCTGGGGGAAGGTGTCTGCGGCGGCGGGGCGGTATCGGCGGAGGGCTCGGGTGGTGGCGCTGTCGCCGCCGGGGGCGCGGCCCACGCCCAGGTCAATGCGGCCGGGGTGGAGGGATTCGAGGGTTCCGAATTGTTCGGCGATGACGAGCGGGGGGTGGTTGGGGAGCATGATGCCGCCTGCGCCGACGCGGATGGTGGAGGTGCCGTGGGCGACGTGTTCGATGACGATGGCGGTGGCGGCGCTGGCGACGCCGGGGATGTTGTGGTGCTCAGCGAGCCAGTAGCGGTGGTAGTTCCAGCGTTCGGCGTGTTGGGCGAGGTCTAGCGTGTTGCGGAAGGAATCGGCGGCGGTGGAGCCGGCGACGATGGGGGCGAGGTCGAGGAGTGAGTGGCGGATGGGGGTGTGGTCGGGCATGTTAAATGATAGGGCGCGCGAGGAGATCCGGGGCGGCGCTCTGGGCGCTGGCGTGCTGGGGTGGAAGAGGTGGGATAGGATGTGGGGATGAAGCGCGACGTGCGGCATGTTTCTGTGTTGTTGGGACCGGTGTTGCGCGTACTTGCGCCGCGGGCGGGTGGGGTTTATGTGGATTGTACGCTTGGGCTTGGGGGGCATGCTTCTGAGTTGCTGAGGCGGGTGGGGCCGGGGGGGTTGGTGATCGGGATCGATTTTGATCCGGCGAATATTGAGATTGCGCGGGCGCGGCTGGAGAGCGTCGGCGGTGGCGGGCGGTTTGAGTTGTTTCATAACAATTTCGCGGCGTTGCCGACGGTGCTGGCGCAGGCGGGAGTGGAGCAGGTGGATGGAGTAGTGGCGGATTTGGGGGTGGCGAGTCCGCAGATCGATGATCCGGGGCGGGGGTTTTCTTATCGGAGGGCGGGGCCGCTGGATATGCGGATGGATCCGACGCGCGGAAAGCCGGCTTCGGAGTTGATCAATCGGATGAGCGAGCGGGAGTTGGCGTCGGTGCTGCTGGAGTTGGGGGACGAGACGGATGCGCGGGAGATCGCGCGGCTGGTGGTGGAGCGGCGGGCGGAGCGGCCGATCACGACGACGGAGGAGTTGATGGCGATCGTGTGCGAGGCGCGGGATTTTACGATCCAGCGTGCGGCGGGGGCGAAGCTGCACCCGGCGGCGCGGACGTTTCAGGCACTGCGGATATTGGTAAATCGGGAGTTGGCGAATTTGGATCGGCTGTTGGCGGTGTTGCCGGACTGCCTGAAGCCGGGCGGGGTGGCGGCGATCATCAGCTTTCACAGCGGTGAGGATCGGCGGGTGAAGGGGGCGTTTTTGGAGGGGGTGCGCGGCGGGAATTATTCGGAGGTTAGCCGGGAGCCGGTGGTGGCGGATGAGGCGGAGGAGCGGGCGAACCCGCGGGCGCGATCGGCGAAGATGCGGTGGGGGAGGAGGGCGGGGTAATGGGAACGAGTTACGTTGTCCAGTCTTCGACGGAAAGATCGGGAACCTTGCGGAAATCGACGAGATTGCGGGTCAGCAGGGTGGCCCTTTGGGCAAGTGCGATGGCGGCGATGCGAAGGTCCATGGTGGCAATTCGGATCTTCTGTTGCCGAAGTGATTCGAAGCGGCGCCCCGAATCGGTATCGAATGGAAGGATTTGGGCCGTCGAGAAATCAGTCAGGATGCGTTCGAACATGAGATAGGCGCGCACTACGCCTTCCTGGTCGCGGGCCCGGCTCATGTATGTGTTCCACCCGAGCACCTGTTCGTGGAAGCTAATGATCGGCGTGAAGAATTCGAGCGGTTGATGCTGGCTAATTCGCGACCAGAGGCGCTCGAACTGGGGTTGCGTGCGGCGCTGGAGGATGCCGATGTGATCGGTGTCGAGGAGATACATTCCGTTCACGCCCCGCCGTTATCGGAAGGGCGGTCAGCGGAGCGTATTTCGCGTCCGAGCTTCAGGACCTCATCGAAGGCGGGTTCGTTTTGCTGTGATCCAACGATGCTGTCCAGCCAATTTCCGGAGGGGCCGGAACCGTTAAGGCGGCGGCGAAGCTCGGCCATCTCGCGCTCGAGCGATTCAAGGCGAGTTTCGATGGTGAGCGGGTCGGACATGACAGATGGATTTTAACTGGCACTTGGTGGCGGGGCAAATTGGGACCGCGAAAAGCCCCGGATGTACATCCGGGGCTTTGGGGTTTCACGGGTTGTTATTCGCGCGATCAGTCGAGGTTCATCGACATTAGGAACTGGGCGTTGCTGGGGACCTTTTCGAGGCGGCCCTTCAGTAGTTCGACCGCTTCTACCGGGTTCATGTCGCTCAGCACGCGGCGGAGGCGGTAGGTGAGTTCCATTTCCTTGGGATCGAGCAGCAGCTCTTCGCGGCGGGTGCCGCTGGCGTTGATGTCGATCGCGGGGTAGACGCGGCGATCGACCAGGCGGCGATCGAGGTGCAGTTCGGAGTTGCCGGTGCCTTTGAACTCTTCGAAGATGACTTCGTCCATCTTGCTGCCGGTATCGACCAGGGCGGTGGCGAGGATCGTCAGGGAGCCGCCTTCTTCGATGTTACGTGCAGCGCCGAAGAAGCGCTTGGGTTTTTGCAGTGCGTTGGCGTCCACGCCGCCGGTGAGGATCTTGCCGCTGTGGGGGATCTCGGTGTTGTAGGCGCGGGCGAGGCGGGTGATGGAGTCGAGGAGGATGACGACGTCCTTGCCAAACTCGACGTAGCGCTTGGCCTTTTCGATGACCATCTCAGCGACCTGGACGTGTCGGCTGGAGGGTTCGTCGAAGGTGCTGCTGACGACCTCGCCCTTGGTGTTGCGCTCCATGTCGGTGACTTCCTCGGGGCGCTCGTCGATCAGGAGGATGATCAGGACGGCTTCGGGGTGATTGGCGGAGATCGAGTTGGCGATCTTCTGGAGGAGCACGGTCTTGCCGGTGCGCGGCGGGGCGACGATGAGCATGCGCTGGCCTTTCCCGATGGGCGTGACCATGTCGACGATGCGCATGTTCATTTCCTTGACGCCGGCCTCGAGCACCAGTCGCTTGTTGGGGTGAAGCGGGGTCAAGTCTTCGAAGTTGGCGGTGTCCATGATGCGCTCGGGGTCTTCGCCGTTAATGGCTTCGACGCGGAGGAGCGCGAAGTAACGCTCGGATTCCTTTGGCGGGCGGATCTGGCCCTGGACGACGTGGCCGTTGCGCAGGCCGAAGCGGCGGATCTGGCTTGGGCTGATGTAGATGTCGTCGGGGCAGGGGAGGTAGTTGTACTCGGGGCTGCGGAGGAAGCCGAAGCCGTCGGGGAGGATCTCGAGGACGCCTTCGCCGTACATCAGGCCGTTCTGGCGGATGCGGCTGCGGAGGATCTGGAAGATCAGGTCCTGCTTCTTGAGGCCGACGTAATCCTGGATGCCCTCGGCCTTGGCGATGTCGTGCAGGGCGTGGACTTCCATCTGCTGGAGGTCCTTGATGTAGAGTTTGCCGCCCTTGACCTGCTCGTATTTGGCGTTGGTCTCGGCGTCGAGGGTAGCGACGTCTTCGCCGAGGTTGCCGGCGGGCTGATCGTGGGATCGTTCCTTGGGCGGGTTCTGCTGCGGCGGACGTTCGGCGGCAGGCGTTGGGGTGGGGGCGGGAGGGGCCTCGACGGCGGTGGCGGTGGCGGTTTCGTCACCGGCGCCGGCTTCGTTGAGGTCGGGGTCGTGCGGGGATTTGTCTTTGTCTGACGGGCGTTTTCTCTTGGCCATTGGGTTTGTGCCTCCGAAAAGGGGATGTGTTGTTATGGTTGAAGTTAAATCAAATACGGGGAGAGCTTCATTCGGACGATTGCGACCCGGCGGGAACAACTGTGGCGGAATGCCTGGAGACTAGGCCGGGTGACGGCGAGGGGTCAAGCTCAGTAATTTAGCGGAAAATAGACGGCCGTTCGCGCGCGTCGCGCAATCGCCGGAAGGGGGGGAACCTTTCTCAATGCTCTCAACTGATGTTGGGTGGGCCTTCGTCAACCGTGACGGGCCCGCGGGAAATCATCAGGGGGATACTAACAGTGATACATCGCTAACGGCTGGGGTTTCGTCATGCCGGCGGGTCTGCCTGGGAACCTGCACCCGTCGTCGCACAGCTCGCGAGAATCCCGGAAAGAACTTCTCGGACTTGTCTTTGGGCAAACCCCACGTCTGCGGTGTTCTGCAAGATATAATTAGACATCCGACGCTTATTGTCCAGTGGTAGTTGTAATTTTTCTCGGCGGAGCAGTTCGATTTCGTCCCAGCCGCGGGTTTGGTGCACCCGCTGAAGGCGCTGGGCGGGGGGGGCATCTACGAAGACGATGGCGTCGCAGCGGGCGTGCAGGCCGACTTCGAACAAAAGGGGTATATCCCAAACAAAGGCAAGGACTTGTGGATCGGCGGCGGCGGCCTGCATGGCGGCTATGCGGAGCTGATCGACCTTGGGATGGAGGAGGGATTCGAGGCGTTTTTTCTGTTCGGCGTCGGCGAAAATGATGTGGGCGATGGCACTGCGATCCACGTCGCCCTGGCTGTTGAAAACTCCGTCGCCCCACCAGGTTCGGAGCGTTTGCTTGATGGCCGGGTCGACGTAGAGGGCGCGGACCTGATCGTCGGCGTTGAGGACCAGGCAGCCTTCATTGGCGAAGAGTTGCGCGATGAAGCTCTTGCCGCTGCCGATGCCGCCGGCGATGCCGATGATCGGTTTTCCTGAGAACACGGGGGGCATCTTACTCCGGGACGAGGGGGATTGGCGAAGGCGTCAGATCAGGCGGGATTCGGTGAGGGCGAGCCAGTTACCGGCGGGGTCTTGCAGGAGGATGGAGTCGTGGCCGGGGAGGAGGCCTTGCTGGCGGATATGTTCGATCTGGCTTTCGATGAGTTTTCGTTGCGCGTCGGCGAGGGAGAGGACTTCGATGCCCAGGGCGCGCAGGGTGTCGCGCTCGAGCGGGGGCTCGAGGATGTCGAAGAAGAGGTCGAAGTTTTCGGCGTGATAGGCGAGGGTTTCGGGTGTGATGATGCGCTCGAAGCCGAGCAGGTTGACGTAGAACTCGTCGAGCGCGACTTCGCGGCCGGCGGCGGCGGGAAGGTGGGCGTGGTCGATGGTGACGAGCTTGACGGGGAGCGGCTCGGGCATGCGGGGGCGCGTGTCGGCAGTGGATTGGAAGGGGGCAGTGGGGGTGATGAGCTCGATGGGTTCTTCGAATTTCATTTTCCCTCCTGCCAGTTTTTGCCCCAGTTGATCTCTACTTTCAAGGGGGCTTTGAGCGTCATCGCGTTGGTCATCTCTTCGCGGATCCACCGGGCTTCGCTTTCGGCGAGCTCGGCGGGGGTTTCGAAGACTAGCTCATCGTGGACCTGTAACAGGAGTTTACTGGGGGAGTTCTCCTTTTTCATCCGGCGATACACGTTGACCATGGCGACCTTGATGAGGTCGGCGGCGGAGCCCTGGACAACGCTGTTGATGGCCATGCGTTCGGCGGCGTTCCGGAGGGCGATGACGCCGCTGGTGATGTCGGGGAGGGGGCGGCGGCGGCCGAGGATGGTCTCGACGAAGCCGAAGGATTGGGCCTGCATCACACACTGTTCGAGGAACTGCTTGATGCTGGGGAAGCGCTTGTTGTAGGCGTTGATGAGCTCCTGTGCGCCCTTCTGGTCGAGGCCTTCGATGCGGCGGGCTAGGCCATAGGCGCTGACGCCGTAGATGATGCCAAAGTTAATGGTTTTCGCCTGGTTGCGCTGCTCCTTGGTGACCGCCTCTAGGGGGACGTGGAAGACTTCGCTGGCTACGGTCTTGTGGACGTCTTCATCGGCTTCGAAGGCGCGGAGGAGGGCGGGCTCCTGCGTGAAATGGGCGAGGAGGCGCAGCTCGATCTGCGAATAGTCGGCGGCGAGGAGGACGTTGCGCTGGGGGTCGCTGGGGACGAACGCGAGGCGGATGCGGCGGCCTTCGTCGGTTCTGATGGGAATGTTCTGCAGGTTGGGATCGGACATGGAGAGGCGGCCGGTGGCGGCGCCGGTCTGGTTGAAGCTGCCGTGGATGCGGTTGGTCTTGGGGTCGAGATAGCTGGTGAGGTTGTCGAGGTAGGTGTTCTTGAGCTTCACCAGGCTGCGGTATTCGAGGATCAGCTTGGGGACGACGTGCATGTCGGCGAGTTTTTCAAGGACTTCAACGTCGGTGCTGGGACCGGTCTTGCCGCGCTTGATGACCTTGAGGCCTAGCTTGTTGAAGAGGACGTCGGCGAGTTGCTTGGTGGAGTCGGGGTTGAAGTCGCCGACGCCGGCTTCATCTAAGATGCGGCGGTGCAGGGCAACGGCGCGAGCGCCGAGGACCTCGCTTTGTTCCTTGAGGATTTGGGGGTCGATGGCGACGCCGTTGAATTCCATCTCGGCCAGGACGTCGATGAGCGGCGTCTCGACTTCATCGTTGAGCTTGCGGAGGGCGGGGACGGCGTCGAGGCGGACCTTCATGTGATCGGCGAGGCGCAGGGCGATGTCGGCATCTTCGGCGGCGTAGCGGGTGATCGTCTCAAGCGGGACGCGGTCCATCGTGAGCTGGCTCTTCCCTTTTTTGCCGAGCAGCTCGACCGTCGCCACCTTTTTGAAGTTGAGGTACTGCAGGGCGAGGGCGTCGATGCCGTACTGCATGCGGCTGGCATCGACGAGGAAGGTGGCGACCATCGAGTCCATCTCGACGCCGCGGAGGTCGATGCCGGCGCTGCGCATGACGAGGAGGTCGAACTTGATGTTGTGACCGACTTTTTTGATGGCGGGGTCTTCGAGGATCGGCTTGAGGCCGGCGAGGGCGCGGTCGCAACTGATGGCCATCGAGCCTTGGGGGCAGCGGACGGGGATGTAGTAACCGACGCCGGGCTCCCAACTGATGCTGATGCCGACGAGATTGGCGGAGATGGGGCTGAGACTGTCGGTCTCGGTGTCGAAGGCGAAGCGGGGTTGTCGCTTGAGGTCTTCGAGGAAGGCGTCGAAGGCTTCATTGGTGTTGATGAGGGTGTAGTGGAGATCGGCGGAAGTTTCGACGCCGGGGGGTAATGGTTCCTCTTCCTCACCGTTGGACGGCGCGGCAGTTTCGTCCATTTCTCCGAAGAGATTTTCGGAAAACGCCCCAGGTTTTGCGGAAGGCGTAGCGATTGCCTTCGCGGAACCGCTAAAGGATTTCACCGATTCCGCGGTTTCGTACTTCTTGAGAAGGGAGTGGAAGCCGCACTCGGCAAGATGCTTGCGAAGCGCTTCGACGTTGAGTCCCTGAAACCGGCAGACTTCGGGATCGAAGGTGAAATCGACATCCGTCTTTAGTGTGACGAGCTGCCTGGCGACGGGGATGCGGTCGGCGTATTTCTCGAAATTCTCCTTCATCTTCCCCTTGAGCTCGCCGACGTGCGCCAGGACGTTGTCGGCTGAGCCGTACTGCTTGATAAGCTTAAGGGCGGTCTTGTCACCGACGCCGGGAATGCCGGGGATGTTGTCGATGTTGTCGCCCATGAGGGTTTGGATTTCGATCGCCTCGCGCGGGTTGAAGCCGAATTTTTCCTCAAGGCGGGCGGCGTCGATCACCTCGTTGGTATAGGCGTCGTACATCTTCGTGCAGTCGTTGACGACCTGGCGCAGGTCCTTGTCCGACGAGACCATGAAGACTTCGTACCCCTTATCGCAGAGCTTGGCGGCCATGGTGGCGATCAGGTCGTCGGCTTCGAAGCCGGGCTTGACGAAGATGGGGATGCCGACGTCTTTCACGAGCGAGAGGATGCGCTGTTCCTGCGGGAGGAAATCATCGGGGCGAGACTTTCGGTTGGCCTTATATTCCGGGAAGATCTCCTTGCGGAAGACGGTCTCGTCACCGGCGTCGATGACCATGGCGAGGTAATCGGGCTTACGCTGGTCGATGAGGTTGAGGAGGCGCTGGGTGAAGACGAAGGTGGCCTTGGTGGGCTCGCCGGTGGGGCCGACGAGATCGCGGAAGGGCGCGAAGTAGGCGCGGTAGATGTGGGCGTGGCCATCTATGATGTAGAAGGATTTCTGGGGCATGTGGGTCGGGTCCGTCCTTGAACGGTGTATGGTAGGGGCGGCGCGGGGATACGTCCAAGGGGAGGGAGGTGGGTGGGTAGAGACAGAGATGGGCCACGCCGGGAAATGAGTGTTCTGTACCGGCGAAGCTTCGCGGGTGGCGATGATCAGCGCTCACGGGTTCATCATCGGATGATACTCGCGCTGCTGCGCGAGCTTGAGATAGATCTGGTAGCTGCCAGCGGGACGAAGCGGCGCCGCCGTGTCGACCGGCCGACCGTCGAGCGTGACGCGGTTGGCGGCGGGATCAAACTCGATGCGCTGGCCCTTCTGGATGGTGGATTGGTAGAGCACTCGGTCGGCCGTGACGTCGCGCACGTAGACCGTGCCTTTGTCCACGGCGGTGAAGACGAGCGGACCGCTGCCTTCGGCGACGATCACCGCGCCGCCGGGCAGGTCCTTGGGCCGGTCGGAGGCGCAGCCCAAGGAGACGAAAATTGCAGTAGTGATAACGAGCAAGGCAGCGGTCTGCTGTCGCATCATAATTCCAGATATTGAGGCGTCGACCTTTACGGCGACGACTATCTTGCCGGTTCTTCAACCACGCGGTAGCGAACGGTGCGTTCGCCGCTCAGTGGTTCGAAGAAGACGCGGTACTGGTGGCCGTCGGCCAAGGCGCGCTCGGTGACCGTGCGGCCGCCGATCAGGATGCGATCATCCTTGGCGTTGACCTCTACCATCTCGCCTTTATCGACCTCGCCCTGGTAGACGATCTTCTTGTCGGTCTCATCGGTCACGTAGACGCGCCCGTGGTCGGTGGCGCGGAAGCTGGCGCGGGTGCTGCCTTCGGTCATCAGCGTCGCCGAAGCTGGAACGGACATCGGCCGATCCGCACAGCCGGACAAAAAGACCATCAGTCCGACCGCGACGCCCGCGGCATATTGTCGGAATGTACACATATCGCACCTCGATTGAAGTTTGGCCGGGGGAATTCCCGGGGTTTTCGGTGATGGCTGCAACAGGAGTGCCAGTCCCGCCAGCAAACTCATGTGATTGTGCGCGATCTGTGGTAAAAACGCCCGCGATGGACCAGCCGCTGTGAGACGCTCTTTATGCATGTGATCGAGTTAGTGCTGAGCTTGTTTGTCGCGGTTGCGGCGATGGCGTACTTCGCCTCGCGCGCCCGCGTGCCGTATCCGATTTTCCTGGTGGTCGGCGGGCTGGCGCTGGGCTTCATCCCCAATCTACCGCGGGTGACGCTGGACCCGGACGTGGTCTTCGTGCTGTTTCTCCCGCCGATCCTTTATCACGCCGGCATCATGACGTCGTGGCGCGATTTCAAGGCCAATGGTCGCGCGATTGGGTTGCTCGCAATCGGGCTGGTGCTCTTCACGACGGCGCTGGTGGCGGTGGCGGCGCATTATTTGATGGGGATGTCGTGGGCGACGGGTTTCGTGCTGGGCGCGGTGATCTCGCCGCCCGATGCGGTGGCGGCGACGGCGATCATGTCGAAGATGCGCATCCCGCGGCGCATCATCACGATCCTTGAAGGGGAATCGCTGGTGAACGACGCGACTGCGCTGGTCGCGTATCAACTGGCGGTGCTGGCGGTGGCGCGCGGGCATTTCTCGATGGCCGATGGGGCGCTGCGGTTTATCTGGGTCAGCGTGGGCGGAGTCGGCATCGGCCTGCTCGCGGGGCTGATCATCGCGTGGGTGCGCCCGCGGCTGCGACATGATGGGATCGAAGGGCTGGTCTCGCTGCTCACGCCGTATATTGCGTACCTGCCGGCCGAGCGGCTGGGTGTGTCAGGGGTTTTGGCGGCGGTTGTGGCGGGGATTTACATGTCACGGCGCCTGCCGGCGATCCTCGCCAGTCATACCCGGCTGCGTCTTTACGCTGTTTGGGACGCGCTGATCTTTCTCCTCAACGGACTGGTCTTCATCCTGATCGGCCTGCAACTGCCGTTCGTCCTCGAACACCTCTGTGCGACCCGGACCGATCACCTGATACGGCACGCGCTGCTCATCTGCCTCATCGTGATCGTGCTGCGGATGGTCTGGGTCTTCGCTGCGACGTACCTGCCGCGGCGGATGTTCAAATCGGCACGCGAAGCGGACCCCGCGCCGCCGCGTGCGTCGGTTTTCGTCATCGCATGGACGGGTTTGCGCGGGATCGTCTCGCTGGCGGCGGCGCTGGCGCTGCCACTCACGCTCGCCGACGGCGTGACGCCCTTCCCGCATCGCGACCTGATCATCTTCGTGACCTTCGCGGTCATCCTGGTGACGCTGGTGGTGCAGGGATTGTCGCTGCCGTTGATCATCCGCGTGCTCAAGTTGAGCGACGACGGCAGCGATCACCGCGAGGAAATGCGGGCGCGCTACGAGGCCGTTCATGCCGCCATTTCGCGGCTTGATGCGCTGGTGCTGCTGGGCGAGGCGACGCCCGAAGCGGTCGAACGCGTCAAGGCGGACCTGGCCTCACAGGCGCGCTGGCTGCGCGGGCAGATCTCCGGCGAGATGGACGACGGCGAGGAGACGATTTGCGCGACCCACGAGGCGGCCCAGCGCGAATCGCTCATCGCGCAAAACCAGATGGTGATCAAGCTGCGGGATGACGGGATCATTGGCGACGAAGTGCTGCGACGCGTGCAGGCCGAGCTGGATCTTGAAGGCGCGCGGCTCTGGGCGGAATGATGCGGGAAAGTCTCGGCGTTCGCCCGCGCTCCTGCCTCTTCCCGCCGCGTCTGCTCCGGGTACAATCGCGCTCGCCCTTGCGGGGCCATTTCGCACATCGAGTGGGTTCGCGTGATCCACCAGCGTCCCCCGCGCGACCTTAACACGAGGAACCGACGATGACACCGCAATTCTTAAAGGCGATCTGGCTGCCGCTGGCCGCGGCATTGGTGCTCGCGCCCGCGGCCCGCGGGCATGAAGGGGACGATCATGCGCAGCCGGCTCCCCGCGACGCGCGCGGCGTCACCGAGGAAGTCATCGCCGGCGATGGCGCTAATACCTACCAGTCGGTCCGCAATTGGTGTCAGATGCCCGCGGACCGCAAGAACCTGGGCGCTACGCACGGCGGCGTGGTTGTGGATAAAGCCGGGAGCATCTACTTCAGCATGGATCAGGGGCCGCAGGGGATCTTGGTTTACGGGGCGGACGGCAAGATGCAGCGCGGGTTCGCGGAGAAGTTCATCGGCATGCATGGCCTCTGCCTCAATGAAGAGGAGGGCGTTGAGTACATTTACGCCGCCCACCTTGCGGGCAAGCAGGCGGTGAAGATGACGACCGACGGCAAGGTCGTCTGGACGATCCCGATCCCCATGGAATCGGGCAACTACAAGGAGGCCAAGCAGTACAGCCCGACCGGCATCGCCGTCGGGCCCGACGGCACGGTCTACGTCGCGGACGGGTACGGCCAGAACTGGGTCCACGTCTTTGACAAAAACCAGAAGTACGTCAAGAGCTTCGGCGGCAAGGGGAAGGAGCCAGGGCAGTTCACCACCTGCCACGGCATCGCCCTCGACAAGCGCGGCCCCAAGCCGCTGCTGCTCGTCTGTGATCGCGAGAACCGCCGGCTGCAGCACTTCGATCTTGATGGCAACTTCGTCGCCGTGGTCACCGAGAATCTCCGCCGTCCCTGCTCGATCTCCTTCCACGGCGATCACGTCGCCATCGCCGAGCTTGAGGGCCGGGTCGCGATCATCGACGGCGCCAACAAGGTCGTCGCCACGCTGGGCGACAATCCGGAAAAGAAGCAGTGGGCCACCAACCGCAACCCGCCCGAGGTTTGGAAGGAGGGGATCTTCAACGCCCCCCACGGCATCTCCTATGACCAGGATGGCAACATTTACGTTGAAGACTGGAACACGTCGGGCCGGCTCTACAAATTCAACAAGGTTGGCGAAAAGCCGCAGGCCCGCGCGGATTAATCGACGCGCACATTCACTGCTAAATCAGGCGGGTCATCTAGCCGCGAGGCGGGTGACCTGCCTTTTTTGGCAATCTTCTTGAAACGGCGATCCTATCTGGACTATATTTTCCGCAGCGTTCAAGATCTTGATCAGGTTGGGATTAGAGAGGTTTTTCTATGCAGCGTTTTCTGCCGATCGTCGTGGCGATGCTTGGGCTGTGCCTCGTGGGCTGTAAGAGCGAATCTGAAGCCGCTGCTGCGAATATCGCGGGCAAGCAGCAGGAGATGGTCAAGATCTTGAAAGGCGTGACGGACAAGGATTCGGCCGTCGCGGCCAAGGGTAAGCTTGAGGCGCTGGGGAAGGAGATGGGCGAGCTGGCTGCGAAACTGGACAAGAAGAAGGCGAACGACGCCGAGATGCAAAAGGCCATGGATAAGTACAAGCCCGAGATGGAGCAGGCGAATAAGGACATCCGCGCCGAAATGGAGCGGATCGCGAAGATCCCCGGTGCGATGGAGCCCTTGATGGAAGGGCTGATGGGGATGGGCGCGGGGCTGGGCGGGCCCGGCGGTGGCATGGGGATGCGCCCTTAGCGCCGATTTAGAAGACCACGTCCGGCGGGAGCAGTTGCGATCCTGCCGATGTGGTCATCGCAACTTCAAATCCCGGTCGGAGTGCGCCCGACGCGGCCTTGCCGTCCAAGCCCAGCGCGATCAGCGCGCACTGATCGGCTTCTCCCAGGTTCGGATAGCTTTCGACAACACGGTTGAGCACGAATCGCACGGCCTCGATCGGGCGGTCGCCCATGCGCAGCCGTTCGACCACGAGGAACGACGCGGCGACGCCGATCATCAGCTCGCCGGTGCCGGTCGCCACCGCCGCGCCGGCTTTGGGGTCGCAGTAGAGGCCGTGTCCGATGAGCGGCGAATCGCCGACGCGGCCGGGGAGCTTGAACGCGCGGCCGGATGTGGAGCAGGCGGCGCCGATCGCGCCTGAGGCGTCGATCGCCAGCACACCGATCGTATCGTGCGGCGGGTTGCGGTCGCCATCGACGAGAAGGGGGGGCTTGTACGCGTGTGGGTCAGCCACGCTTTGGCCGGTGCGTTTCCATTCTTCCCAGCGGGCGCGGGCGGCCTCAGTGAGCAACTGGGCAGGCGCGAAGCCTTCCTGTGTGGCGAAGCGTTCTGCGCCTTCGCCCACGAGCAATTTGTGCGGCGTCCGCTCCATCACCCGGCGGGCGATGGAGACGGGGTGCGCGTATTTGCGGACGTAGGCGACGCCGGCGCTTTGAGCGGGGCTGAGCATGATCGCGCCGTCGAGCGAGACCTCGCCCGCTGCATCGGGCAAGCCGCCTACGCCGACGCTGTTGACGTTGGGATCGAGCTCGCAGGCGATGCAGGTCTGTTCCAGGCCGTCGAGGAGGCCGGCCGGCCGCTGCAGGTGCGGCCAGCCGGCGGCGTTGGCGGGAAGTCCGAAGCGCCAGGTGGAGAGGAGGATGGGGGAGGGGGGGAGCATGGTTGGGGGAAGGTAACCGATCGGGCGGGGGGGAGAGAAGCCCGGGCCGGAAGTCGGAAACCAGAAACCAGAATTCCCGAATCAATGATGAAAGCCCGAATGACGAATTGGGATTTCGCCATTCGGGCTTGATTCTGATTTCTGATTTCGGGTTTCGGATTTCTGGTTTATCCCCTCCCGCCGCCCGCTCGGTTACAATCGCCGCCATCATGACCACCGACTCCGCGACCCCGACCGTCCCGATCCATACGACCGACGACATCAATGCCCGCATCCTCGCCGTCTCCGAAGATCGCATTCAGGGGTTCCAAGCCGATCCGCTGGGGGAGATCGCGCGGCAGAGCGGGGTCGAGTTGCCGGTGGTGATCGAGCGTATACGCGCGATGTTGCAGGCGGGGACGATCCGGCGCGTGCGGCAGACGTTGATGTCGATCAACCTCGCGTCCGGGGGGCTGGTCGCCTGGGTGATCCCCGAAGACAGGCTTAGCGCCGGGTTTGAGTTCATGTTTCACGATGACCCCTTTTCCGGGCACATCGTGATCCGCTCGACCGACAAGGAGACGACCGGATCGAAGTATCGCCTCTGGACGACGCTGAAGGTGCCGCAGGGGTATTCGATGGAGAAGCACTGCCGGTTCCTCTGCAGCAGGACCGGGGCGACGGCGTTCAAGATCATGCCCGCGCATAAGGTCTTCGCGCTGGGGGTCGGGCACGTGCGGCGGAAGAACATGGAACCGGGCAGCCGCGCCGAGGTGCTCGCCGAGCCGCACGATACGGTGCGGGTGACGCTGTCGGAGCTGGACTGGCAGGTGCTGACGCCGCTGAAGCGGGAGTTTGAGGTGGATGAAATCGCGGAGAACTTGTGGGAGGCGCGGGCACGGGAGGCGGGGGTGTCGCTGGACGAGTTCTACCGCGTGGCGCGGAGCCTGCAGGAGCGCGGCGTCATCGGGCGCTTCTCAACCTTCCTCGAACACGCCAAGCCGCTGGCCAGCGGTGAGCGGGTGACGAAGTTCAATGCGCTTTTCCACTGGGCGGTGCCAGAAGGGCGCGAGATCGAGGCGGGCAAGGAAGTCGGCTGCCACCACATCATGACTCACGCCTACTGGCGCGAGGGGGGCGAAGAGTTCGCCCATGTGAACGTCATGGGCGTCATCCATGGCACGGACAAGGCGATGGTGCTGGCGCATAAGAAAGCGATCGACGAGCACCTGGCGGCGGTCGGCATCCCCGTGAGTTACACCAACGTCTTCTGGGGCGGGCGAAGCGAGATCAAGCCGAGCGAGATCTCGCCGTTCGTGTATCGGGAGTGGTGCCGGCGGATGGGCGTGGATGCGGAGACGATGCGGGAGTGACGGATACATCGAATAGAAAGGCCAAAGGCCGCGCGAGGGAGATTTCATGAACGCGATCAGGATCAGGAAGAAGATCGACTCGGAAACGATTCACATCCCGGAGTTGCGCCCGATGATCGGCCAGGAGGTGGAAATCATCGTGCTGGAAGATCGGCCGTTATCCCTTGACGGGATCGATCCGCAGGCCTTCTGGAACGGCAAGACGGTGGACGAACTTGCGAAGGAGCAGGGGGTGGGCCCGCTGACCACGCTGGAATCGCCGGTCTCATCCCAATTCACCGCAGAAGATTTTGAAGGCTTTGATGAGACGTTGGAAGAATGGCGGAATGAGAAGAACTGATCTGAACCGATGGACATCAAACCCCGACCCAATCATGCCCAACATCTCGAAGCCCTGCGGCGGATGACCCCGGCGCAGCGGCTTGAAAAGGCATTTGAATTGTCGGAGTTTACGCGACAGTTGTTCTACATCGGTCTGCGGAAGCGCTTCCCTGAGGCGTCGCCCGAGGAAATTCATCGCATTGCGCTGGCAAGGTTGGCGAAGTGTCACAACCGGAATTACTGAGTCACCCGCCGCGAGCAGGGGGCAATCCGCGCCGCTGGCAAACCCGAATTGCCCTGATAGCCTGTTAAGCGACCCCGACGCCGATGCCGATGTAGTCCTTATCCGCTCAGCCTCTACCGGAGATTTGCCGAATGTTTGGGATTAAAACCCGCCTCCAGCGCTTTTATCGCACCAAGAAATCAATCGGGACGAACTACAGCATTCTCCGGGACGAGTATGGCCAGTGGAACTCCTTCTGGAACTCCAAGTGCCTCGACAAGGACGGCAACTTCGTCCCCTGGTTCACCTACCCCGCGATCGAGTACATCAAGCAGCTCGACTTGACCGACAAGCGGGTGCTGGAATATGGCTCGGGCTTTTCCACCATGTTCTGGGCCAAGCGCACGAAGAGCGTGGTCTCGATCGAAGACGACAAGGCGTGGTACGAGAAACTCAAGCCGCAACTGCCGGCCAACGTGAATTACATTCACGTGAATAACGAGCAAGAGTACGTCGGGGCGGTGGGCAAGCTCGAGGGGCAGTTCGACATCATCATCAACGACGGGATCTATCGCCTGAGCTGCGCGAAGGCGTCGCGGCCTAAGCTCGCCGACGGCGGGATTGTGATCCTGGATAATTCGGACTGGTGCGCCCAAGCGTGCGCGTACTATCGCGATTCGGATCTGATCGAGGTGGACATGGCGGGGTTTACGCCGCTGAACGCCTATCCGATGACGACGTCATTCTTCTTCTCGCGCAGCGTCAAGCTTAAGCCGGCGCATGACCATCAACCGGTGCTGGCTGTGGGCGGGCAGCACATCTCCGAAGATGACCTGTCTCTCGTGCGGGGGTGATCCGAGGTGGCCGTCCGTTTCAAGGCGGCGGCTGTTGTTGTTTCGCTTGACCGCCCTGAACCAACCGCGTCTTCTCGTCGGCGGTAAAAATCCGCCCCGGAACTTCGATCTGCGCGCCCGAAAGCGTGAGCCGGATCAACTTCAGCTTCGTCAGGTCAAGGTCAGGGGGAATGAAGAGAATCTTCCCTTCGACCAGCCCGCCAGGCTCCACCCGAAAGGGCGGAGACAGCCCGGCGACCTCCGCCGGCTGTGCGATGGCGGCGGGATCGAGCGACGTTACATTCCGGCCGTCGGCGAAGACCAGTTGCGCGTTGCGGGTGTCCAGGATCGCGGGCGTGGCGCCGTTGCGGTTGTCGATGGCAATGATCATCAGGGAGGCGTCGTTCTTGAGCGCGCTGCGCAACGCGCTGGTGTCGGCGTGGCCGTCCTTCATGGAGACGAGCGTGATCGTCACATTGCCGGGTTGTAACGCCGCGCCGAACCAGCCCGTCTGACGTAAGGACGACTGGGGCGAGCTGAACGGAATCATCGGGCGAGCCGCCACCGCCCGCGCGGCCGTCGTGCGCGCCGTCACCGCGCGTTGGCCGTAGAAGAATAAGGCGCCGGCCGCCCCGATGAAGATTAGGTTGATGATCAACCCGACGATCGCCGGCGCCACGATGCCCGCGGCGCCGTAGCGCTTGACGCCAAAAAATGCCACGATCGCCATCACGAATCCGGCGATGATCAGCAGGCCGTTGACGGCGCCGATCACGATCGCCATCGTGGGGTTGCTGTTGGCCCCGCGCATGGTCGAGCTCACGCAGCCCAGCGCGAGCGCGACGACCGGCGCCACCCACGCCGCCTTGGCCGCCTGGTGATATAGCGTGTTCGTCGCACCTTCCCCTGCGCCGCCGGGCTGGCCATATTCCAGCGGGCTTACGCGGATTGGCGGCCGCGCCATGGGCGGGGGCGGCGGCGTCATGCCCAGCGGTGGCAGCGGCGGGGGAGTCGGCGGCGGTGTGTTCTGATCGTTCTGCATCCCTTGGTTCTCCTTCATTGAAAACTGAATCGATCAGCGCCGCGCGCGGCGGTTGATGTCCCGTTCGATCAGTTCCAGCGATCGCAGGATGTCCTTGGCCGATTTGTGACTGGTATCGGTCGGGTCGCCCGGGCGCAGCACGGTCTTGCTCAATTCCGAAATCTGCCGGGCCATCTCGCTCTGCGGGTCATAGTGGATCAGGCCAGCCAAGTCCGGATTGGCATGCGGCGTGGTGAACTGCAGCGAAAGGTAGAAGACGTCAATCCCCTTGTCGGCCTTGCCCTGCTTGTCGCACAGGTGCTGCGCGGTGACCTGGCCGCTGGTGGTCATGTGGTAGAGCATGCGCTGGATGTGGCTGGTGCGCATCAACTCGCTGAAGAGCGCATCGAGCATCGGGTTGGTCGCGAGATTCTCAGTCACGCGCATCGACGAGCCGAAATCGATGAAGCCGACGCCCTGGTCGGTGATCACCATATTGTCCAGGCGAAGGTCCAGGTGGAGGACGCCCGCCGAGTCATGGACTGCTTGAAGGAGGTCGGCGGCCTGCATGGCGAACTCAATCTGGCTCAGACGCCGCCCGCCGTTGCGCAACCAGTTCATCTTGAGACACGTGACGAATCCGCGAATATCCTTTTCCAGCGCGATCACGCGCGGCACGCGGTGGGCGTAGCGGCTGGGCAGGTGCTCCTGCAGGATCTTGAGGATCGCGGCCTCGCGGGTGAGGAAGGTGGGAAAGATCTTGTCGGTGAACTTGCGGGCGCGCTTCTCGATCGCTTCGATCGGCGTCTCGGGGAACTTCTTGTGCAGCTTGGCGACGAGCGACTCGAGGCTGGGCACGCGCTTGAGGACGACGAATTCCTCATCCTCCGCCGCCTGGTGGGGCACGAGCTCGACGTGATAGGTGAAGCGCTCGGTGAACTCGCCGGGGCGGATCAGGTGGACTTTCCGCGCGGCGAAATAATGGGTGCGCGGCGCGAGGAACGAGAGGAACGGCCATGCCTTGCGGATGAACGCCGGCTCGCGCTCGAGGCGGAAGCCGTCGCGGTCGAATTCCTCCGCAAGCTGTGCGACGCGCCGACCGTGCCGCGAGGCGAAGACGAATTGCCCGCCCCACCGCAGGCGGTGGAAGATCGCATCTGGATCGACCGCCCCGCCTTCGTCGGCGGCGAAGATGAAGTCCTGTAGCGCCGCGGGATCGGCGGCAACGGGCGAGTGTGCGTAATGACGATATTCGCGATCGTCCGCGAAGATGCGTTGGATGAGCGGGGTGAGGAGCGCGTGGGCTTGGCCATTGCCCCGGCCGACGTGGACGGCGGACGAGGCAGGCGCGGGACTCAGGGCGGGGGCGAGGGTCGTCATGATCCGCAGCGAAGCACCCAAAATGGGCCCCGGCCCGGCGCCAGTGCCCCGCGAAAGAGTCTATCGGCGACCAGAGGAAAAGGGCAGGGGTGATTTGCAGACGGTTGGCAAGGATGGGATGAAATCAACCGCACCGGCGTGGTCACCTCCGGTGACCGACGTCTGCCCCGCCGCGCAGTGACGAACATTTGCGGTTTCCGTCGGTACAATCCTTGCTCCTATGAAATGCTGGATTCTCCTCATTTTCCCATGGCTTGTCGCAACTAGCGCCGCCTCCGCCGGCACGCTCCTCACGCGCGACGGGCAGGCGCTGACCGGCGACCTCTCCCTTTCCGAGAGCCAG
Organism: Phycisphaerales bacterium; assembly: GCA_028291615.1. GTDB lineage: Bacteria > Planctomycetota > Phycisphaerae > Tepidisphaerales > Tepidisphaeraceae > RYN-433. The sequence continues at coordinate 25,299 of JAQGHM010000268.1, forward strand.
ATCACGCTAAAGCCCGCCGACGGCCCGGCGCGAATCTTTGCGATCAAGGACGTGGTGCAGGCCACGTTTGCCCAACCCGCGACGGCGGCGGCAACGTCATACGCCAAGCCACGCCGAGACAAGCTGCCGACCGGTCCCGCCAAAGTCTTCGTCGAATACTTTGCCGATCCGGAGTTCAAGGACCGTCGCCTCGCCCGCTTTGAAAGCGCCATCAGCACGTCATGGGACCGCAAGACCGCGCTCGAACCGGGCATTCCCGAGCGCGCCGGTGTGCGCTACACCGCGCGACTCGTCCCGAAAGTCTCCGAAGATATCACGCTCACCATCGAGGCATATGGCCCGAGCCGGCTGTGGGTGGACGGCCAGCTCAAGATCGACGAGACGAACAGCAAAGGGCTGAACAAGTTTTCCACGACCGTCCCGCTCAAAGCGAACACGGCCGCGTCGATCCGGATGGAAGTCTTCGCGGGGGCGTCTAGTTTCCATGCGCGGCTGCTCTGGAACAGCCGCTCGGTCCCTCTGGCGCTGGTGCCCAATGAAGCGCTCCTGACGCCGACGGATGCTCCACCGGTGGCGGAAGTTTTGATCGCCGCGCCGCCGGATGATTCGCACTTCCGCAATCCCGACGCGATCCCGCTTGAGGCCCGCGTTCAACCCTCAGCAGGCGTGAAGATCGCGCGGGTCGAATTCTTGATGGGCGGCGAGGTCATCGGCTCGGCCACATCAGCGCCGTACCGCGCAGACTGGAAATCCCCGCCCGCCGGTCACCACCGCATCAAAGCTCGCGCGACGGATGAGAAGGGCGTCAGCGGCTATTCCGATTTCATCGAGATTTCCGTCGCCGACGCGGGCGAGAATCACTCCCTTCCCGCCCCGTGGGGCCAGCAGACCCTGGGGAAGAAGGAAACGCGCATCCCCGGTTCGTCCTCGTTCGCCGATGGGCGCTTCCGAATCTCCAAGGCCGGCGGCCAGATCACCGAAGAGGACGACGCGCCGCAGTTCATCTACCAGCCCGTCAGCGGCGATTTTCAAATCGTCGCCCATCTCGACTCGCTCGCGCCATCGGACAACGCGGTCGGCTCGCTTGCCGGCTTAATGGTCCGCGAGAACATGACCACGCTGGATCGGGTCTTTGCCCTGGTGGTCAGCCCGCAGGCAACCGCGGTCGCGCGCCGAGCCGATTACTGGGGCCGCATCACCGCCACCGATCGCACCGAGTCGCCCTCGGCGTGGATCAAGATCGTCCGGCACGCCAACCGCGTCCGCGGCTACACGTCAACTGACGGCAAGGATTGGACGCTCCTGTCCGCCGCGCGCATCGATATGCCCGAGCGCGTCTTCGTTGGCCTGTGTGCCATGGCCCGCAGCAAAGAAACTCCAGGGGTCGCGACGTTCGATCACGTCTCGCTCACCCCCGGCCCGCCGGCGTTCACTTATGCGACCGAAGGCATCCTGTTTCGCTCGGGGACGTTTCTGGCCGCCGACGTCGCGTTCCTGAAGGAAAACACCGTCACCTACACCCGCCACGGCAAGCGCATCACGTCGCCAAACGCCGATGTCGCCCGCTTGATCTACAAGGCGATTCCGGCGGAGCTGGCGGAAAAGATTCCCGCCGATCGAACCGGCGTCGCCCTGGCGTCCGGTGATTTCATCGAGGGTGAGCTGAAGGAAGTCTCCTACCGCGTCACCGTCTCCAACGTGGTCTTCGGCCCCCGAACCTTCGGCATCAAGACCCACGACGTCCTGGCGATCTACCTCAAGGAGGCGGACGCCCCCAGCCTCCCATATGTGGTCACGGCTACAGACGGATCGGTGTTCCAATCCAAGTCGATCAAGATGAGCAAAGACGGCGTATCGCTCGAAGATCCCAACCTTGGGCCGCTGGAACTGCCGATAAACGAACTGGCGCAGCTCAAGGTGAACGGACCCGTGCCTATAGTGCCATGATGTTCCGAATCGCCTTCCTCCTCATCCTCTCCCTCGCCTTTTGCGCCTCGGCGGGCACGCTCACCACGCGCGACGGCAAAACCTACTCCGGCCCGCTTCAGCTTCGTGAATCGCAGATCACCGTCACAACGGCCGAGGGGCCACGATCCTTTCCGCTTACGGCGGTGCTGTCGGCGGATTTCAAGGCCGGTGGTGGCGCGGCGCCCAAGGCGGGACACGGCCTGCGCGGGGACTACTTCGTCGGACGCAATCTCGCCAAGCTGCAACTCTCCCGCATCGACCCGGCCATCGATTACGACTGGACCCGTACGCTCCCGCACCCTTCGCTGGTGCACACCGGGCGCGAGTTCTCCGTCCGCTGGGCCGGCCAGCTTCGGCCCGATCACACCGAGAAGTATTCGCTAATCAGCAACACCGACGATGGCGTCCGCGTCTACCTCGACGGCAAACTGATCATCGACCGCTGGTACGACCAGGCCGGTGGCGACACCGCGGTCGAAGTCGCGCTCGAAAAGGATCACAAGTACGACCTCCGCGTCGAATATTACAACGGCCAGAACGATGCATCTGCGACGCTCTCATGGGCGTCACCTTCGACCCCGCGCCAAGTGATCCCTTCGGAAAACCTCTACCTGCCGCCCGCCAACAAAGGGCCCGCGACGACGCAGGCAATCCGGATTCAAACACCCAGCGCCGACGGCGGCCCCGCCTTCGAACGCATCCTCCAGCCGGATCACTTCGGCCTCAAGGCCGAGTATTTCGCCGATCGCGAGCTGACCACCCTCAACTTCATCCGTTTCGATCCCAACGTCGATTTCCACTTCCACCCCGACAACCCGCCCGACCCATCGATGAGCCCCGAAGGGTCGATCCGCTGGACCGGCATGATCGAGCCGCGCTTCACCGAAGATTATCGCTTCCACGCCGAGGTCCGCCGCCGCATCCGCCTCTGGATCGATGACCACGTCGTGATCGACGAGTGGAAAGGCGAAGGCGCCGAATACAGCAGCGACAAGGTGCCGATGGTCGCGGGCAAGAAGGTCCCGTTCAAACTCGAATACACCAGCCCCAACGGCTTCATGCTCTGCCGCCTGCGCTGGAGCAGCAAATCGCAGGGCCGCGACACGATCCCAGCCGAAGCATTTTCCGTCGCGCCGGACGAAAAACTCGGCCGCCCGGTCGTGGGATTGGTCTACCCCGCCGGCGACACCTTCATCGCGTCCCCCGCATCAATGGCAATCCTCGCCACCGGCCTGACCCCCAACGGCCGCATCACCAAGCTCCAGTTTTACGACCGCAACGCGCCCCTAACCGAACTCGACGCCCAGCCGTTCCGCTACGTCTGGCAGAAGCCGCCGCCCGGCGTCTACGGCATCCGCGCCAAGGCCACCGACTCCGCCGGCGTCACCGCGCTCTCCGACATGTCGATCCTCACCGTCACCGGCAAAGGCAACGGCACCCTCCGCGCGCCCTGGGGTGATTTCTACATCGCCAACAACGACAGCAAAACCCCGGGAACCGCAAGCCAGGACGGCGACCAATTCAAGATCGAAAACGCGATCGGCACCCTCGTCAGCGAAAGCGAGCACGACGCGGCCCACTTCGTCGTCCAGCCGCTCGAGGGAGACGGGCAGATCATCGCCCGCGTCACGTCGGTCGTGCCCGGCCCCGACGACGGCATCGCCGGCGCCATGGCCGGCATCACGATCCGCGAGAACCTCAAGAACCGCTGCAAGCAATTCTCGATGCTCTTCGGCCAGGCCGGCGAAGAGCCGGGGGTCAATTTCGTCCGCCGTCAGGACCACTCGCTCAACCCCGTGATCAGCGAGAAGACGATGAAGGGCCCCGTCTGGCTGAAGCTCGCGCGGCATGGCTCGCGTGTCTACGCCTACACCAGCACCGACGGCAAGGACTGGGACCTCTACGCCACCGAGCGCTTCGAATCCGCCCCGCAGGTGTTCGTCGGTCTCGTGGCGTTTTCGGGGATCGCCAGCCGCCCGGCGACGGCGCAGTTCGATCACGTCCAACTCGTGCGCGGCGCGCCACCGCTGGAATCATCGGTGAAGGGATTCGTCACCCGCGGCGGCACGTTCGTGGCAGCCGACGTCTTCGCGATCGATGAGAACCTCGTCCGCTACGTCCGCAACAACGCCCAGCAGAGCATCCCGCTGAACGAGGTCGCGCGAATCCTCTATAAACCGCTCCTGCAAGACCACGCCGAGAAACTCTCCCCCGGCCGCACCGGCCTCCTGATGTCCACCGGCGACTTTCTCGAAGGCGACGTCCGAAGCTTAAAAGAAGGCACGGCCGCCGTCTCCAGCGTGCTCTTCGGATTGCGCAAGGTCGCGACCTATGACGATCTGACCGCCATCATCCTGCACGACGTCGCGCCGGAAAAAACGCCGTTCACCGTGACGACGATCGACGGTTCGATCTACCGCCTAAAGTCGCTGAAGCCTGACCCGCAGAACCTGCAGGTCGAAGACGCCAGCCTAGGCCGCATCGCCATCCCCCTCGGCACGCTGTCGCAGTTGCAGGTGCAATAAACGACAGGCCCCCGGCATGAACCGGAGGCCTGTGCGTCATTCACAAGTTTTTTAGAGCAACGCAGCCGCTTAAGCGGTCGCCGTCGTGCCGAGCTGCGCCTTGATGTCGGCCTTCAACTTTTCCAGATCCGCCTTGAGCTTGGCGAGGTCGGCGGTGATCGGCGCGGCGTCGGCCGTGAGCTTGGCCTTCGCCGCTGTGTAGGCCGCATCAGCGTCGAGCACAGCCTGGATCGCAGCGCGATCCGCATCCAGCGCCGTCTTGGCCGCGGCCTGGTCGGCGTCCAGCTTCGCCTGATCGGTCGCCTGTTGCGCGGTGTCTCCGGCCCGACGATCCGCGCGCACCGCCTTGATGTCAGCTCGAAGCGCCACCCGCCAGGTCTTGGAGTCCGCCTTCAACGTAGCACGCAGCGGATCGAGCGTCGGCGCCAGCGCGGTGATCGCGTCGCGCACCGCCTGTCGATCCGCCTTCAACGTGGTCGCCAGCGCCTCCCGATCCGTTGAAAGTTGCGTCCGGTCAGCCTTGATGGCATCCAGATCCGCCTGAACCGCCGCGCTGGGAGGATTGGGGATGTGCAGGTGGTGCCCATGACCGCCCGAGAGCAGTGTTCGAGATTCGAGGTCATCCATCGAGAACGGGTTGCCTTGCGTCATACCTACCTCCGCCAAAAAATGGGACATCTCGTGCGCACAACGCGGGTAAAACGTCCCGCTTCGGTGAGTATTGTGCGAAGTCGTCCATGAGAAACGCATGAGAAGCAGCGACGTACACAGCCGATCAGCAATATCGGACCAGGTAATTCTGTCAGAGTTCGCCCATTCACACCCTTTGACCCTCCCGCGACCGATCGCTATCATGTAAACACATGTTCGATTGCAGCACGACAACGACGACGACGACGACGACCACTACCACACCCAGCTCCGGGTGATCGCCGTCCTTACGTCCCGCTGACATAAATGACGACGACCCGCCCGGCCCACAAGCCGGGCGATTTTGTTTATATT
>JAQGHM010000269.1 GCA_028291615.1 Phycisphaerales bacterium
GAGGTGGTCAACGGCATGGTCATCGATTAAGTCAGGATCAATCGCTACGGACTGGTTCTGGTCCACGTCGTCAATTGCGCTGTCGTTAGTATTTGCGGAATCATTCTGATATAGGACGTCGGCTCCGTCACCTCCCCAAACGCTATCAGCACCCGCACCTCCGAAGAGAGCATCGTTGCCACCGCGACCAAGGATGAGGTCAACTCCGGCATTGCCATAGATGGCTTCACCTAAGCCGCTTCCGGTTAGCGTGTCGTTGCCGCTCGTACCGTAAAGTACCTCCACATCGCTAAAGATATGATCCTTTCGGGTTCCACCGGCGTTCAAATCTGCTGACGAGCCAGAATCCTGTGCCGAATCGATGTCAGCAATGATCCCCGTCGACCGCGCGGAATAGTCTACGATGTCACTATTGCCTCCGCCGTGGAGGTCGTCGGCGCCGTTCCCGCCGTCGAGCGTATCGCTCCCGCCATCGCCGTTAAGCGTGTCGTCGCCGTCTCCTCCTGAGAGCAAGTCATCGCCGCCACCGCCGGTGATGGAGTCTTCATTACCACCTCCGCTAAACACATTAGCCGACGCGTTGCCCACCAGCGTATCATTTCCGCTTCCGCCAGTAAGCGAGATAGGGAGGGTATTTGTAACGCCTGAGACGTCAATCGTGTCGGCTCCGCTGCTAGCGTCGACGACAATTTGTGTGGTGACGCCGGCAAACGGCGAGCCCGAGATCGCGACGCCATTCGCCAGTACCGTAATTGTGCTTCCCGAGCCACTCAGAGTGATCGTTTGGCCGTTAGTGTCGCCATTGACGCTCAACGTGTGCCCAGGCGAAACTGAGCCGGTCACGGCTAAGAGTACGCGCGCCTCCAGGTCCTCACACATCGCTGCTGCAGCGGCGCGCACTGGCCCGTTCGAGACGTTACGTCTATTGCGATTCCACAACATAGAACCATCCTTTCGCGCGTTGTCGCGCGAACAGAGAATCTGCAGCCGCAACCGGCCGGGAAGCGACATCGCTTTCCCGCAACGCCGGATGCGAACATTAAATTGTCCGTTGGAGAAGACTCACATTTGAATAATGCGAACCCACTTCAGCGCAATCCATTGCACGTCGTGCCCACTATTCAGAACCCTTTTCAAAATGGTGTATTGAACTTGCGTGTAGGATATGCCCGCGCTGCGTAGCGTCAACGATAATCCCGATAGATTTGCGAATATAGATAGACTTTTCCAGCTATGTCGGTTCCACACTGACGAAATGAATATTTTGCGCACGGTGCCGAGAGAATCGTCAACGGATCTTGGAATCGGTTTAAGGCCACCAGGCCAATCACGCTCGATCGAGCGTCAGCACCCAGTCCTGGCCATAACCACGGGTAGGCGGCGTGAACGTGCGGGTGCCGGTGTTGGCGAACTTGCCGATGGCCGTCACCTTACCGGTGCGCGGGTCGTACCACGCGGCGTTGACTGCGCCGCCGGTGATCTTGGCCATGTTCACCGTGAACGCGAGGCCACTTGCGGAATAGACCATGGCGAATGAGCCATTGGCGTCGCGGGTGGCTTGGATGTGGTCCGTGCCGCTGTTGGTGCTGGAGACGACGACCGATTGATCGGGCACGCGGCTGAAGTAGGCGCGCGATTCCATCAGTGACCGCAGGTACTTCACCTGGGTTGCGCCGGGGAGGGTGAGGGCGGTCTTCCAGGCGATGCGGGCGCCGATCTCGCCGCCCTGGCCGGGGGTGTAGAACTGGTAGACTTCGTTCGCGCCGTACGCGGTGCCCGCGGCGCCGGCGAAAGTTTCCCAATAGGCCTTCTTGCGCACGTCGTAGGCGCCGAGCAGGGGCGTGTTGAGGTTGCCGCTGAAGGCCCCGGTCGGGATGTCCTCGTAATTGGCTTCGCCTTCGATCACGGGCATGACCGGGCCCTTGTTGTAGTCGGTGCTGACCATGTTCCAGGCGGCGGAGTCGCGGACGTGGCCGGATTGCAGCATGTCGAAGTCCAGCCAGGATTCGTTGCTCCACGATGTGCGGGAAGTTCGGCCGCCTAACGGGTGGAACGTGATCAGGTGCGATCCGCCGTCGCCGTCGCTCAGGCCCTTGGCGAGGGATCTCCAGATGTCGGCGGCGGTGGCGTTGTTGACGGCGGTGTCGCCGCCGTTGATCCAGATGATGTTTGACGCGTTGCGGTAGCGGTTGCCGAGGTATTTGCCGTAGGCGTAGGCGTTGGCGGTGTTGAACATGCGGCCGCCGGTCTCGCCGACGTTGCGGCCCCAGGTGGGCATGAAGGAGACGTAAAGCCCGCGCGAGGCGGCCTTGCTGACGATGTAATCGATCTGCTGGAAGAAGGCGTCGTTGGGCGTGGCGGGGTTGTTGTTCACCAGCGCCAACTGGCCGTACTGGTTGCGGTCGGATGGCGTATCAAGCGCGACCATCTGGATGGCGGTGAAACCCTTGGCGGCGCGGTCGTTGAGGTAGTAATCGACGTCGGCCTTGTTCAGCTTGATCGGCATCTGCCAGGCGGTGTCGGCGAGGTAGAAGAAGGGCGTGCCGTCGGCATGCTGAAGGTAGCGGCCGTTGGATGAGACCTGCAGCGCGCCGGTGCGATTGGGGGTGGGCGTTGGCGTCGGAGTTGGCGGCGGGACGGGCGTGGGCGGGATGGTCGAGGGCGGGGTGACGGCGGTGGCTGAATAGAGTTGGGCCTGGGGGACGATCTGGCGGGTTTGGGTGGCACTGGCCCAATAGAGCTGCGCGGTAGCGCCGCCGTAGTTCTGGTAGTACTCGAGCTTGATGTCGTACTTCTGGCCGGCTTGGAGCGTGACCGTCCCCTTGTCCTCGCGGGCGCCGTGGTTGTTCCACTGGTTGATGATGAGCGAGCCGTTGACCCACAGTCGCACGCCGTCGTCGCTGACGGTTGAGAAGGTGTAGGTCTGCGAGTAGTTGGCTTGGACCTGGCCGGTCCAGCGGGCGGAGAAGGTGTCGCCGGCGATGGCGCTGGCGGGTTTAGCGCCGTTCCAGTTGAAGTTGACGGTGGCATCCGTCCGGGCAACCGTCGAGCCGGTCAGGTCGGCGTTGTTGAAGTAAACCGCTGACAAGCCGTTGCCAGCCAACAACGTGCGCGGTTCGAGCGATTCGACCGCTTGAATTACCGGTCCCGATGACCGATGACGACGACGAAAGATGGAACGGGCCATGAAAAGGTCTCCGGCGCAGCTCGCGCGATACGCAAAATCGTTAAATTGGGGAAGCTTCCGCGCGGCGAGGAATCCGCCGCTCGTACCGAACTGCATCGACCAGCGTCATCGGGTAACGCCTGTCGTTTCGGTCCGGTAAGCTAAATAGTCGAAAATACGTCGCACGGTCAACCTGAAACTTGCGAAATGAGCAAAAACTTCAACTTGAACGGTGAAGTTCCAAGCTCTTCCGTAAAGTTCCATGCCACCAGTAGGTATGTTCCCGGTGCAACACAATTTTCGTTGCTGTGGTACGTCCTACTGTTATACTCGCGGACGTCGCGATGTTCTGGCGGAGCCTGCGGCAACTGCTCATTCACGCTCGGCTCTCCCAGCGACCACTGACGTCCATACCCGAAATCCCGCTGTACCGCGCACCTGCGCGAGAGTCATGACTTACATCAAGATTGTGCACCACAAGGCTCTTGTTGTTACCGCGCTTTTACTGGCTTTCGTTGCGCCCTCATCGTTGGCGGCGGCGAAACCCGTCCAATGGCTTCCAAACATGACTGCCGCCCTTGCCTATGCCAAGAAGCAGAACAAGCCGATCCTGGCTTACTTCTCGAGCAGCGATTGGGACGAGTGGGGCAAAAAGCTCGATAAGGAAGTGCTCAAAAGCGATAACTTCGCCGAATGGGCGAACAAGAACGTCATCCTCTTCCAGGCCGACTTCGCGGTGAACAAGAAGCAGGACCTGTACAAGAAGCAGAACGAGGAACTGAAGACGAAGTATCAGGTTGCGGTCGTGCCGACGTTTTTGCTGCTGGATTCCGACGGCGAGGTGATCGCCCGCGCGGTTTACGAGAACCTCAAGCTGTTGCCAAACGAGGTGGTCGGGCAGCCGAAGAGCGCGATCGAGTTCCTGGACAACATGGTCAAGAACCGGGGGGAGTCCGAGCCGCTGGTGACGTATGGCGGGCTGCAGCAGACGGTGGACAACGCCAAGGCGCACAAGCTTCCGGTGCTGCTGCTGGTGACCAAGGGCGAGAAAGACCCGATGCTGCTGGAGGCGGAGAAACTGCTGCACAACCAGAAATTCATCCGATGGGTGAACATCAACACCAGCTTTCACACGATGAAGTGGCCGGCGGCGTCGGATAAGTCGGTGGACGCGGCGCTGTTCAGCGGCCTGTCGACGCAGTTCAAGTTCGGCAACACGCCGGCGCAACTGCTGATGTTCATGCCCGGCGAAGAAAACCTGCGGATGCGGTCGAGCAGTTGGGCCGTGATGCAGATGGAACCGCTGATGATGAACCTGCAGAAGAACCTGCCGGTGATCGAGTACAAGGGGACGGATTGGCTGACGGACATCCGGACGGCGCGGGCGATCGTGGCGCAGCAGCCCAAGCGCATCCTGTTCATGTATTTCGCCGACGGCACGGAGTATTGCCAGAAGTTCGAGAAAGAGATCCTGGAAACCGAAGAGTTCACCGGCTGGCCGTTCTACCACCTGGTTTTGGTGAAACTTGATTTCGCCAAGGGCGTCGAACGTCCCAAGCTGCTCGATCAGCAGAATGAGGAGCTTGCGAACCTGTATGGCGTGCGCGGCTATCCGTTCGTGGTGCTGGTGAACAACAAGGGGCAGAAGGTCGGCGAAGCCAAGTATCAGCGCGGCGGCCCCAAGTCGTTCGTGGAGGAATTGAAACGAGTTTACAACGCCGACGTCGATCGGCGCATCCTGACGCCGGCCGATGTTGAGATCCCGGTTAAACCTGAATGATGATGCCCGGAATGATGGGAGCGATCCCAGGAGCGAAACGATGAGCCAACGAAACAAGTGGACCCGATTGCTGCAGTGTACGGCGTTGATCGCCCTGGCGATGACGCTGGCGCTGGGCGCGACGACCGGCGCGCGGGCGGCGGACGAGCAGGACCCGAACGACCCGGCGCTGAAAAAGGCCGGCAAGAAGATGACGCAGGAGCAGTTGATCCGAATCCGGATCGCCGAGCTCGAAAGCGGCGCGATCGCCGAGTCGATGAAGACGCCTGAAGCGGTCGTCCTCTCCGGCCCGCCGTTGACGGACCGCGAGAAGGTCGTGCACGTGTTGAACCGCCTGTCGTTCGGCTGGCGGCCGGGCGAGATCGACGACGTGATCAAGGCGGGCGGCTGGGACAAGTGGGTCAAGCAGCAGATGGAGCCGGACAAGATCGACGACTCCAAGCTTGAAGCTCTGGTCGATAAGCGCTACGCGTTTCGGAAGAAGTCGATGCTCGACCTTTCGGGCGAATATCCCAAGAACAAGGAACAGGCGGAGCTGCGCAAGGAATTCAAGGAAATGGTCCTGATGCGCGCCGTCATGAGCAAGCGGCAGTTCAACGAGGTGATGAGCGAGTTCTGGCGCAACCACTTCTGCGTGGACATCCCCGATAACGATGAGACCAGCCGCGCCTTTACCGCCCCGGATTACGAAGAGAAGGTCATCCGCCCGTACGTCTTCGGCAACTTCAAGCAGATGCTGTACGCGTCGGCGACGCACCCGGCCATGCTGGAGTACCTGGACAACTTCAAGAGCAAGGCCAACAACTGGAACGAGAACTACGCCCGCGAGGTCATGGAATTGCACACGCTGGGCGCCGACCGTTTCTATAACGAAAACGACGTGGTTGAGCTGTCGAAGGTGCTGACCGGCTGGACGTTTGATAAGGCGTACAAGTTCACGTTCAACGAATCGTGGCAGCAGCCGGGTTCGAAGAACTGGCTGGGCATGACGATCAAGCCGGGCTACGCGGGCGGCGAGCAGGCGCTTTACACGCTTGCGACGCACCGCGGCACGGCCGATTTCATCTGCTTCAAGCTCTGCCGCTACCTGGTAAACGACAACCCGCAGCAGTCGCTGGTGACCAAAGTTGCGTCGGTCTTCCGCTCGACGGACGGCGACCTCCCGCGGGTTTATGCGGCGATCATCAACAGCCCAGAGTTCATGCAGCGATACAACTATCGCGCCAAGTTCAAGACGCCGTTCGAATACACCGTCAGCGCTTTGCGAACGACCGACGCGACCGTCACCGACGGCCGGGCGACGCTCGATGTGCTCGCCAAAATGGGCGAACCGCTTTACAGCTCGAAGGACCCGACGGGTTACTACGATCAGGCCGAAGCGTGGCGCGACGCGGGCGTGCTGACCAGCCGCTGGGATTATTCCTGGAAGCTCCTCCGCAACAGCATCCCGGGCGTCACGGTTTCGAGCGACTTTGTGAAGAGCTTTGCGGGCCTGAAGGACAAGGCACTGGAAGAACGTCTGGTCGATACGCTGATCGGCTCGGACGTTGGCAACCGGACGCTGGAACTGCTCCGCAAGACGAACGATTTACCCGACAAAATCAGCGTGTTGATGGGTTCACCGTCATACCAACAGCAATAACGCAAGCGTAGACATTTGATACGACGAATAGTACACTGATCGAGCACTCTTACCCCTTTCGGGAGGCTACTGTGGATTCAAGGCGAGACTTCTTACGGTCATCGGGCATGGTCATCATGGGTGGCGCTGCGGGATTCTTCACCGCGGAGCAGTTCGTGCGTGGCGAGGGCCCGTTCTCCCTCGGATCCTCCAAGGGAAGCGGCGCGGGCGCGTCCTCCGGCCAGAAGACGAGCCCTGTCGATGACACGGTCTCGCTCGAGAAGCAGCGGCCGACGCTGGTCACGATCTTCCTTCGTGGCGGTGCGGACTCGCTGAACGCGTTCGTCCCGTACGGCGACGCGAACTACTACAAGTACCGCCCGACGATCGGCATCACCGAGCAAGGCGGCAAGGGTGGCGCGGGCGTCACCAAGATCAAGGGGAACGATTACTTCGGCCTGAACCCCGGCCTCTCGGGCTTGCTCCCGCTGTACGAAAAGGGCGTGCTCGTCCCCATTCTCAACGTCGGGTCGCCGCACGATACGCGCAGCCACTTCAGCGCCCAGGATTACATGGAACGCGGCGCGCCCGGCAACGCGAAGGTCACCAACGGCTGGCTCAACCGATATCTCGAAGCCTCAAAGAAGCCGTTCGATGCGCCGCTCCGCGGCCTCAGCGCCCAGGCGCTTCTGCCCCGCGCCCTGCGCGGCGACTATCCTGTGCTCGCCGGTGACAACCACACCGAGCACATGGAGCTGTTCGCCGACCTGTACGCGCCGCAGAACATGGAAAATATGATCGCTCGCGAAGGCGCCGGCCCGACCAGCGGCTCGCGTCTGGACGCGCGTCCGAACAACGACGCCCCGAACAAAATCATGACCGCCGACCTGACGCGCGACATCATCACGATGTCGGGTAAGAACGCGGTGTCGCGGATCGAGGCGCTCGACAAGGCCGCTAACACGCCCAGCGACGCCAACTATCCCGGCGGCGGGCTGGGGCACCAGCTCCGCACGATCGCCAAGGTGATCAAGGCCAACGTCGGCCTCGAAGTCGCCCAGGCGGATTACGGCGGCTGGGACACCCACCGCGGCCAAGGCGGCGCGGACGGCAACCACACGAAGATGCTCAAGCACCTGTCGGAGTGCATGCTCGCGTTCAACGAAGACCTCGGCTCGCGCATGGACAAGGTCATGGTGCTGGTGATGTCGGAATTCGGCCGCACCGTTCACGAGAACGGCTCGCAGGGCACCGACCACGGCCGCGGCGGTTTCATGATGGCGATGGGCAACATGATCGCCGGCGGCAAGTTCTTCGGCACGCACAAGGGCATGGACGACCTCGAGCACGGCCGCTTCCAGCCGGTGCACACCGACTACCGCAACGTCTTTGCTGAGTCGATCACCCGCCTGTTCCACTTCGACCCGTTCGAAGCCAAGCTCTTCCCGGGCTACAAGGGAGATGGCTCGAACTTCATCGGCTTCTCGAAGCAGATGAAGGAAGGGTGATTGGTTTGTTTTACTTGAATTGAATGAGAAGCCGGCCGGTCGAAAGATTGGCCGGCTTTTTTTCCGGCAGATCCGGGACGGCCCTTGGTCGCGTAGCTCCCTGCGCTCTGTCCCGGCGTGGCTTAGACCCGCGCGATCAGCAGTTCTCTCTGAAAGATAAATTCCTTCGGCAGATCCCCCGCGAGTTTCAGGAAGAGTTCTTCCTGGCTCAGGATTTCCGCCTTGAACTCGTCCACGTCCACCGCCTGCAGGGCTTCGAACTGCGCGGCGGACATGTTCAGCCCGTCGAGGTCGACGTCGCCGGCCTTGGGCATCCAGCCTAGCATCGTTTCCTTCGCATAAGCGCGGCCGTGGCTGCGGTCGATGATCCACTTCAGCACGCGCATGTTCTCGCCGTAGCCGGGCCAGAGGTAGTTGCCTTCAGCGTCCTTGCGGAACCAGTTGACGTGGAAGATGCGCGGGCAGTCGACCATGCGCTTGCGCATGCGCATCCAGTGGACGAAGTAGTCGCGCACGTTGTAGCCGATGAACGGGAGCATGGCCATCGGATCGCGGCGGACGACGCCGACCTGCCCGGTCGCGGCGGCGGTGGTCTCAGATCCGAGCGTCGCGCCCATGTAGACGCCGTGCAACCAGTTGAACGCCTGGTAGACGAGCGGGATGCTGCGCGACCGCCGCCCGCCGAAGACGATCGCGGCGACCTCGACGCCGGCGGGGTCGTCCCACGCCGGGTCGATCGCGGGATTGTTGTTGGCTGGCGCGGTGAAGCGGCTGTTGGGGTGCGCCGCCTTGGTGCCGGATGCGGGCGTCCACTCCTTGCCCATCCAGTCGATGCAGCGTGGCGGCGGCTGCTTGGTCTTGCCTTCCCACCAGACGTCGCCGTCGGGCAATAGCGCCACATTGGTGAAGATCGTGTCGTGGCCCATCGCGGCCATCGCGTTCGGGTTGGTCCGCTCATTGGTGCCGGGGACGACGCCGAAATATCCCGCCTCGGGATTAATCGCGCGGAGGCGGCCGGTCTTTTCGTCAATCCACATCCAGACGATGTCGTCGCCGACGGTGGTGATGCGCCATCCCTGCTTCTGATATTTCTCAGGCGGGATCAGCATGGCGAAGTTGGTCTTGCCGCACGAGCTGGGGAACGCGCCGGCGACGTACGTCTTCTCGCCGCCGGGCGCGGTGGCGCCCATCAGCAGCATGTGCTCTGCCATCCAACCCTGCTGGTGCCCCAGGAAGCTGGCGATGCGCAGCGCGAGGCATTTCTTGCCCAGCAGCGCGTTGCCGCCGTAACCCGAACCGACGGACCAGATCGTGTTATCGAGCGGAAAGTGGCAGATGTAGCGGCGATCGGGGTTGCAATCGAGGATGCTGTGCAGGCACTTGGTGAAGTCGTCGCTATCGCCCAGTTGCCGCCAGGCGACGTCGCCCATGCGGGTCATGATTCCCATCGAGACCGCGACGTAGAGCGAATCGGACAGCTCGACGCCCACCCGCGCCAGTGGGCTGCCGATCGGCCCCATGACGAAGGGGATCACGTACATCGTCCGCCCGCGCATGCAGCCGTCGAGCAGCGGGCGCAGCTTGTTGTACGCCGCCTTGGTCTCCAGCCAGTTATTGGTGACGCCGGCCATGTCGGCGCTGGGCGTGCAGATGAACGTCTGGTGCTCGCTGCGCGCCACGTCGTTTGGATTTGAGCGGTGCAGGTAACTACCCGGAAGCTTCTTCTGATTCAGCCGCGTAAACGTACCATCGCTCACCCCCTGCTCGAACAGCGCCTGCCGCTCTTCGGGTGAGCCGTTGCAATAGTAGATGTTGTCGGGCTTGCAGAGCTCGACGCATTCTTCGATCCACTTGCGGACGTGCGGATTGGCGGCGGGTGTGGTGTGAACGCCGGCCGTGGCGGCCGCGGGGATGCGGGGGCCTTTAGGCGGAATGGTGGTGGTGGTCATGTAAAACTCCTTGTCGATATCGCGGCGCTCGATCATCCGTAAGCGGCAATTCTCATTCTATGACGCGACGTTGGCAATCTCTAAATCGTGGCCAAATCACGGGTGGATTGTCCGAATCAAGTAATGCAACATCTTTTCTGTAAATTCCACCATGCGCCCGGATGATGTCCCGCGTGGCCCGTCGCGCTGCCGCGCCAGCGGTGAGCGACGGGCCACGCGGGACGCGGCCGTCGGCGTCACACGA
>JAQGHM010000288.1 GCA_028291615.1 Phycisphaerales bacterium
TTGGTTTTCGTAGCCATTAGACTGTCGCTCCACTGAATTTCGATTTGAATCGCGGCCGTCGGCTGAAAGTTGCTGCCGGCGGCCGCGGATTACCGTTCTCTCTCTCGGGATCTCGTTATCGTTACCGGTTGCGCTTTGCTTCCATTGTTGCCGGCGCCGGAATGCGCACCTGCCACGCCAGCCCGACAAGCTCCATGAGGCGGATCACGTAATAGCTGGTGTCGATCTGCCACCATCGCAGTCCATGCCTCGCCGAGGTCGGGAACGCGTGGTGGTTATTATGCCATCCTTCGCCCATTCCCAGTACACCGAAGACCACGTTATTTCGCGATTCATCATGGCTGCGGAAAGGTTGGGAGCCCCACAGGTGGCACACCGAGTTGATGCTCCACGTGATGTGGTGGACGAGGAAGATCCGCGCCAATCCGCCCCAGACGAAGCCGAATAGCGCGCCGGTCCAGCTCATCGTAAGCAGGCCGCCCAGCACGGTCGGAATTAGCAGTCCGACGAAAACCCACAGGGTAAACGTATTGCTGACCCACTGCAGAACCCGGCACTTCATCAGGTCGGGAATGTAGCTGTAGACCTTTGGTTGATCCTTGTCGAAGAGCCAGCCGACATGCGAATACCAGAGCCCCTGGAGCATTCCTTTGAACCCCTTGCCGTGAAGGTGGGGCGAATGCGGATCATCGTGATCGTCCGAGTGCTGGTGATGCCGCCGGTGCTGCGCAGCCCACTTGAAGACCGGGCCTTCGACGGCCATGGACCCCAGAACGGCGAGCGTAGCCTTCATGAACTTGCTGGTCTCAAACGACTTATGCGTGAATAGGCGGTGATAGCCGACCGTGATGCCAAAGCCGGTGGCGAAGTACATGCCGACCAGGATGCCCAGGTGAATCCACGAAAAGCCCCATCCCCAGAGCATAACGATGCCCAGGATGAGCCCGGCAAACGGGACGACGACGGCAACCAGGTTGGTCAGCTTGAGGAGAAGCGAAATCTCGTGAGCTTCATGAGGTTGCTGGCGAACCGCCGCTGGATCCCCCAGGGAGCTAAGACCGGCGCCGGTAACAACGCCGAAGGCCGAATCAGATGATATTTCCACAGAAACACTTCCTTGTGCGAAGGAGGGAAAAGCCCGGGAGAAAATCATTCACTCCGCGGGCCGAAAACAGATAAAACACTCAGCTTAGTAGCGACCACCACGGCCACCGCCGCCGCCGCCACCCCCACCACCGTATCCGCCTCGGCCAACCCCCACGCCACCACCGTAACTACCGCCACCACCGCCCCCACGGGGAGGGTCTTCCTTCGGTTTGGCCTCATTGACGGTCAGATTGCGGCCATCATGCTCGAGGCCGTTAAGGGCGTTAATCGCAGCTGTCGCCTCATCATCGCTGCCCATTTCGACAAATCCGAAGCCTTTGCTGCGACCTGTGGCCCGATCGGAGATCACTTCGGCGCTCTGAACCTGGCCATGTGCGGTGAACAATTGCTCAAGGTCCGAACTGGTGGTGGAATAGCTCAGGTTCCCGACGTAAATCTTGCGACCCATGGACGTTTCCTATGTTTTGGGCGCTGTACGATCCGACGTTTCGCTTTCAGGATCGATGATGAAAGTGGCCCACTGCGGGCCCAAAGGGAGGAGGGGCGATTGAGACTGGCAGAAGCGTGAACTGAACATCAGGCCGCGAATCCGAGACTCGGTCGTCAAACCAACCGCCCTACAGTTTAGGGGCAAACGGGCAAATTGTCTAGCTGCGCAATGGCACTCTTTAGGGAAACTATCGGCCCGCGCACCGCAATTTTACAAATAAAAAAGGCGGCAGGACATCGCTCGAAAGGAAGGGGGGGAACCTTTCAAACGGAAACCTACCGCCGATGAAATAGTACGCACTCCGATTGAAACGTCAAGTGGTTGTGGCGCAAATCTGGCCGATGAGCTGCATTTGCTAGATGGAGATAGGCAGGAGGATCACCCGCAGTCGCTGCTTCCCGCGATTCTGCGAGTTGGGCTCCTGCTCGGGCACGTAGAGGATGTTATAGCCGTTGGGGAGCGTGACCATCTTCATGTCCGCCGGCGACGAGAACGAGGCCTCTTGTTCGAACGGCAGGGCGGCGGAGACGACTTTCCGGTTGAGGAACACGATGTCGCCGTCGAGGCCCGAAGCCAGCAATGTGCCGTTGGGGGTGATGGCCAGGCCCATTCTCGGGCCGAGTTCGGCGGCGATCATGTTGACCATCGTCTGCTCGGGAAAGTTCCTTCGCGGGCAACGGTAGATGGCGCCGCCCGCGCCGGCTTGGCCGTCGCACGTCGTCCAGTAAATGGCGTCGTCCGCCGGTGAATAAAAGACGGCCCCCGGGACGTGACGCACCGGCAGAAAGCCAGGCGTGTTCTTGAGTTGATCCTGGGCGCAGGCGTCGAGGTCGGCATTGTCGATTTTGACGATTCCGGGGAAGCCGATGATCGGCGGGTCCAAGTCGCGGCCGGTGTTGCCCGAGTCGGTGACGTAGAGGTTGCCCAGCGGGTCAAAACAGACACCAGCGGGGGCGAGAACCGCATGGCGCAACGCCTTGGCAACGGCGTGCTTGTTTCCCAACGGGATGACCCCAAGGGACTTCCCGCTGGCAGGATCGACGACGGCAATGCCGGTGTTGAAGCGGGTGACATCGTCAATCTGTTGGCCTTTGTCATCGAGGCCCGAGGTGGTGCCCACAGCGACGAAGAGTGCGCCGGCGGGAAACATCGCAGTGGCCTTGGGGAGAACAGCGATCCCCATCGGAGCGTGCAGGCCCTTCACGAAATCCGGCTCGATCATCTTCAACCGGCCATCAGCCCCGATCTCCAGCTTGCTGATCGACCCCTTGTTGTACTCAATGCCATTAAGCACCACCGCAGAATTGGTGACGAAAAGGTATTTCCCATCCAGGCTGACGGTGCAACTCGTCGGGTGATTGAACAGCGGCAGCGTCTGGATCACCTGGGCGAGGACCTTTTCAGGCTTGACCGGCCCAGTAACGTCCTTAAACGAATCGTTGAACGAGCGGATCGGCGTCGGCGCGGTTGTCGCCGCAGGCTTGGACGCCGGCGCAGGCGCGGGAGTGGTATTGGAAGACTGCGGCGCGGGAGCGGCGGGCGTATTATCATCCTTGTCGCAACCGGCCAGCGTCATCGCACCGATCGCAAGTGAAAACACCGTCGTGATACCCCGCCGCGCCAAATTGCGCATCCACATGAACTGCTCCGTTGGTTCGGTCATCTTATCCGATCAACATGCTAATGTTGAGCGCCCCTCACCTTTTAGCCGGCTCGCTTGCGAGCCGTGTCCAGAGGCACGTTTCGCGAATTCAGTAAGCAGAATAAGCTCGCCCGATCCCATCACATTCCCCCTCCTCCGTATTCGCACGGATCTGCCCGGTCGCCGGATTGTAAATCCACCCCCCTGCCGAAACATCAGAACCGCCCACGATCGCCAGCAAAGCCACCCCGCGCCGCCCCCCCACCGGCAGCGCCGGAATCTCGCGCAAGTAAGGCCCAAGCCGCAGCTCCGCCGTCCGAGTAGGCGACGTCTCTCCCGCCCGATCCGTATATTCCGTAAGCTGCCGCACCACGCGCCCGGCATCCCCCGCAGGATACCGCCCGCCATGTTCACTCGCGTAATCGTCCAGCGCACCGCGCAACAACCGAAGCCGCCCCACCAGAACCTGATCCCCCTGCTGAGGCGAAGCAACCGCGCCCCGGCTCATCCGCGGCCCAACGATCGCCGCGACAACGCCAAGGCTGACGACCACCACCGCCAATTCCATCAGCGAAAAGACCCCCCGGCCAACCAGCTTGCGCGACAACGCCATTTCGGTAGGATCGGACCAAACAAGGAGCGACTTGAGCGGGGGCGATAATGTTTCGACCACGCCTCGCGCACCGATGACCGGCCTGATCGATTCGGTTAATATTTCCGCCGGCATCATTTTCCACATTCTCTCGGCGAAGGAGAAACTACATGATTCGATGGCGAACGCTGGCGTGCGTCGTGACGTTGGCCGCGATGGGCCTGGCACTTCCGGCCTGTAAGAGCGGAACGAACGAGAAATCCGGACGACAAGCCGGAGACGTCGCGGCGAAATCTGCAGAGGATTCCCAGACCATTGATCGGAGCAAAGACAATCCAATGACCCTTGAAGTTGCAGATTTTGGAAGGACCAATGAGGGCCAAGCCGTAGAGCTTTACACGCTGACCAACCCGCATGGAATGGTGGCGAAGATCATGACGTACGGCGCCATCCTGACGGAATTGCACGTACCGGACCGCAACGGGAAGATGGCCGACGTCGTCCTGGGGTTTGATAATCTCAAGCAGTATCTCGACGGGCATCCGTTCTTCGGCGCCATCGCCGGGCGTTATGCAAACCGAATCGCCAAGGGGGCATTTACGCTCGACGGCAAGGAGTACAAGCTGGCCCTCAACAACGGGCCGAACAGCCTGCACGGCGGCAAAGTCGGCTTCGATAAGCGCATCTGGAAGACGAACGGATTGAAGGGATACAACAACGACGCGTCGGTGACCTTTAACTACGTGAGCCCCGACGGCGAGGAAGGCTACCCGGGCACGCTGACGCTCAGCGTCACCTACACGCTCACGGACAACAACGAGCTGCGGATCGAATACGCTGCCACAACGGATAAGGCAACGGTATTAAATGTCACGAATCACTCGTATTTCAATCTCCACGGCTCGGGCTCGGGCAGGGACATCCTCGACCACGTGATGCAGATCAACGCCGACCACTACACGCCGGTCGACGCGACGATGATCCCCACCGGCGAGATCGCAACCGTAAAGGGAACCGTTTTCGACTTCACCAAGCCCAAACCGATCGGCCGGGACATCGCCAAGACGCCCGGCAACCCCAACGGTTACGACCACAACTTCGTGCTCAATGGCAAGGGCGAACTGGCGATGTGCGCCAAGGTCACCGACCCCGACACCGGCCGCACGATGGAAGTTTGGACCACCCAGCCCGGCGTGCAGTTCTACACCGGTAATTTCCTCGACGGAAAGCTGAAGGGCATTGGCGAAAAGCCCTACGTTGGCCACTACGCCTTCTGCCTCGAGACCCAGCACTTCCCCGATTCCCCGAACCACCCGAAGTTTCCGACAACGGTGCTCAAGCCCGGCGATACATTTAAGTCCACGACGACGTACAAATTCGGCGTGAATTAATACTGAACTCTTCCGCGAATTTATCTTCTCTTTGACCACCGCGCGCGGGATAATCCTGCTCATGCGTGCATCAGGCTGTCGATCGACACGCCACGATGTCGCGAGGGGATTCTCCCACTCGTCCGGCCCGCTCCCTCATCGGATCCAGCACTCATTCATTTCATATCTCGATCGATCTTTCCGGAGGCTGATGGCGCCCGCGAAGAAGGGACGGCCGCCACTCCACTAAATCCCAATCGCATCGTGTCGTGCATTCGTTGTAACGCAACGATTTTGGCGCGCGGCTCCCCTGCGCGCCCATTTACACGAGGTACACCCATGAATGAGCTTAATCCTGCGGAAAACGCATCTATCGAGCCGCCCCCCCTGCCGCGCCCGCCGCGCATAATGCGCCCGCGGCCGACGCTGTTTCGCCTTGTCGCCGAGCACAACCCCTTCTACCTGATGAGCGCCGCCTGCATGCTCGCCAGTTGCCTGGCCCTCACCAACACCGTCACCTGGAACCCGATTGCTACCCGCCGCCTGCTGACCCTGATCGTCACACTCAACCTGTACGAAGCGGCCCTGCTCGCGATCGCCCTCTTCCTAGTAGGCGGCCGGCGCAACCCGCGCGACGGCCGCATGCTGCTGCTCCTCCAGGCCTTCTTCCTCGCCGACTTCACGTTCCTTAACGCCGAAATCGCGACGTCATCCGGAGATTTCGGCATCGGCCTGATAGTCAACGGCGTCCTGTTCGTCCTGGCCGCCATCAAGATCGGCTTGGTCCTCCATGTCCTGCGCCCAACGTTCACGCTCATGCAGTACGGCTTCGTCCTGTTGCAACTGGCAATCCTGTTCGCCATGCCAAGCGTCTTCCGCTGGGTCAACCTTCACCGCCACGAGATCGGCCCGCGCGACTTTTACGCGCTCTGGTGGATCGTCGCGCTGTTGCCGGCGGTCTATGAATTGCTGAGCAGGATCGACGGCCGGCGGGCAATACCCCTTAGCGTGGCCGCCCGCGCCCAAGCGGCGCCGACCACCACCTACCTGGCGCTCCCATACCTGTCGCTCCTCACGCACTTCGGCATCCTGCATTACGTTTACAACATCGGCTTCTACGCCGCCCACGCCGCCCCCGTGCTGCTCGGCCTCACGCTCGTGCTCAATCGCCTCAACCCCACCACGCTGGTGCCGCGGCGGGACCTGCTGATCCTTCGCTTCCTCCTGCCCATGGCGGCGGTGCTGGTTTCACTCGGTCGATTGTTCGAATTCCCGCTGCACGACACCTATCCCGTCATTACCCTGACCCCGCTCAACCTCGCGCTCGACGGCGCGTTCCTGACCTACGTCTGGTGCTTCCTCCGTCCTAACGCGCGGATTTTCCTGGGAACGTGGGCGGTCGCCAAGTCGCTCTACATCTTCGGCCCAACGCAGCGGCAAATGGCCCGCTGGTTCGATTCCAGTTGGGAATGGGCCACCACATCCACCGAACGCATGATGCCCAAAACCGTAGCCGATTGGGGCTTGCTTGGCCTGGTCGGATCGTTCGCATTCCTGGCACTCGGCTTCTGGGTCAGCCTGAGTCGGCGACCGGGCGCGATCGTGTCGGAGGAACCGCCGTCCGGCGCATGACCGCGTTGAAATGATCTCATGGCGGGGCGCGAACTTGGCGCGCCCCGCCACGATCATTTAGAGGACGAAGCGAGTTTTCGAGAAGACATCCACGTCGTCGGTACGCCGCCCGGAACTCACCACGCAAGGTTGGGCGGGTTGGCCCATCTGTTCGTCATCATGATTTCCGCCATCGTCCTGACCGTCGTGGCCATGACCGCCGTGCGACACCGGCGCGAGGAAGTGGTCAAACGCATAATCGGCGATCGCATCCCCCTGCTGAATGCCGGCCGTCTTGTCGAACGCCCAGTGGATGCCCAGGTAAATGCGGCTTTGCCCGTTCTCTTCAGCCGCCTGGCTGAAGCTGGTGAACGAGCGCGTCTTGACCGGCCGCACCGTGCCGTCGGCCCCGCGGTTCACACCGTTAAACTCATCGGAGCCGATCGTGAACGCGACATGATCGGTCCCGTAGAAGCGCGCCAAGGTCTCAAAGAGTGCAGCGCCGAAGGTCGCATGACCCGACGTATACGCCGGGAACGGCGGCGTGAAGTTCCCCTTACCCACGGGCGCATTGGTAAACGGCGCACCCAGAGGCGACCAGTTCGGATCGGCGGTCGTAGCAGCATTGCCGTCGTCCAGCGAATTTCCAGCGGGATCGACCTGGCGAATACCTCGGACTGGCCGCCAGACGTTGTACACGTATTTCGTATCCCACGCGGCGATGCCCGCGTCGGCCATTGCGAAATTCACCAGCGCGAACATCCGCGCGTTCTGCACCGGCGTGTTGTGCTGCTGCTCGGCGATCGTCCGCGCGATCTGGTTGTACAGGCGCGGCGGCGTCCCCAGCCCGGGCGTGCCGTCGTAACCCCAGAAGATGCCGATCTCCGTCTGCGCCGCCGTGCGCAGCGTCGGCGTCGTCACGCCGTCGCCGCCGAAGTTCTTCACCTCGTTGTACGCGGCGGCATAGGCGGCGCTCCCCAGCGCGGGCGGCGGCGGCGAGATGAAGTCGTTCACGCTGGCCATGGTGAACGGAAGCACCGCGCCCCAGTTCGGCGTCAGCGCCCCCGGCTCGCCGGGATAGCTCTGGTAGACCCCGGGCAGGTTCGACGCCGTGTAACTCATCATCGCGCCCGATCCGTCGTCGCGCCGCGCACGCATGATGTCCCGCGCCACGTGCGCGCCCAGCGCCACCCCCTGCGCTTCGGACGCCCCGTCATGAACCTGCTTGAGCGCGCTCGTCAATGCGGCGTCGAACGCCGCGCGCTGCTGCGGGTACATTGCCGCCAGCGTGTCGTGCGCCGCCTGTGCCACGGCGGCAGCCATCGACGTCCCCTTGGGCGCGTGGATCGATACCAGGTACGGCGCACAAGAGCCATCGATCGAGTTGACCGCGTCGAAGATCGCCCCGTGCACGATCGCCAGCGCCCGCGCGGTCCGCGTCGGCCCGCCCTCATCCGCCGCGGCCACGACCGCAGGCGTGTGGTCGTTCGCCGCCGCCCGAAGCGCGACCGCGTTCCAGTCCAAAACGAAGTCCGCCGACATCAAAATGCGGCTTTCAAGATCATCGATCGTCAGCGCCGCCCGACGTGCATTTCCAAGTGACGTGCCCATGCCACAGCCATCCTTTCCCCATCGCCCTGCGTAAGGGCGTCTGCCAATGTTGATGTAATGACTCTCCCGACGCAGCACAAATTAGCGTCGTCGGGAGCCGGATGTCCAACGAAATCGGCTGAAATTCAATCAGATTCCTGTTATTCGGTCGGTCGAATCACCGAAGCGCGAAAGGCCCTTCACCCCCAGCCGGTCCGCCATGCTCAGGAACAGGTTCGACATCGGCTTGCCGTCGAACTTGACGTACCGGCCCGGCGTCAACGTCCCGCCGCCCCCGCCGGCAAGGATCACCGGCAGGTTCACGTGCGTGTGACGGTTGCCGTCGGAGTTCCCCGAGCCATAGACGATCATCGAGTTGTGCAGCATCGAGTTGCCATCCACATCCTTCGTCGCTTCGAGCTTCTCCAGGAACCCGGCGAACTGCTGCATATAAAAGAGGTCGATCGCAGCCACCTTGTCCATCATGTCCTGCTGGCTGCGGTGGTGCGAGAGGAAGTGGTGCCCTTGCGGGATGCCGATCTCGGGGAACGCGCGGTTGCTCCCTTCGTTCGCAAGCAGGAACGTCGCGACGCGCGTCGAATCCGTCTGGAACGCCAGCAGCATCATCCCGAACATGATCTGGATGTGCTCCTTGAAGCTCGGCGGTATACCGTCAGGCGTCGGCATCGCCGGATCGGGAGTCTGCCCGACGAAGCGCTCGGCGTCCTCGATCCGCTTCTCGATCTCGCGGACGCTGGTGAGATATTCATCCAGCTTTTGGCGGTCGCGGTTACCCAGCTCGTCGTCGAGGCGGTGCGCATCATCCCGCACGAAATCCAGGATCGACCGCTGCTGCGCCTGCCGCAGCTTGAGCGACTCGCGCCGCTGGCCTTGCGAGCCCGCGCCAAACAATCGCTCAAAGACAAGCCGCGGATTCGGCTCCGGCGCAACCGGCGTCGTCGGCGATTGCCACGAGAGGTTGTACTGGTACGCACAGGAGTATCCCGAATCGCAGTTCCCCGAACGCCGCACCGAATCGCACGTCAATTCGAGCGACGGAAAGCGCGTCAGGTGCCCGACCTGCTTCGCCGCGATCTGGTCGATCGACACGCCGCAGTGAATGTCCGATCCGGAGGTCTTCTTGACCCGCACGCCCGTGAGAAACGTGCCGCTGGCCCGCGCATGATCGCCCGCGCCGTCGGGCCCGGGGGTGGCGTTGCGGTGGTCGAGCCCGCCCAGGACCTGCAGCGAATTCTTCACCCGCTCCAGCGGTTCCATCGTGCGTGCAAACTTGAAATCCTTCCCGTCGCCCGTCGGCCACCAGTTGGCCTGAATCGCGCCGTTGGGGAAGTAAACGAACGCCGTGCGCAGCGGCGCGCCGGTCGCCGTGGTGGCGACACCCGCTGCCGCCTGTGATGCCGTTTCCGCCGCCGCAGCCGCGCCGGGCCGCAGGAGCGATTCGAACGCCGGAAGCGCGACCGCCGCCGCGCCCATACCGCGGAGGAAACGACGACGGCTGACATTGAAATGGTTCATGGCTGCACTCGCCTTTGCACAGGTTTTTCCGCACTGCCGCTGCCGGTCGGCGTAGTCTTGGTCTCAGGCGCGGGACGGTTCCGCCGTTCCTGGAACGGCGTCGATTCGATCACGCCGCTTAACAGGCTCGAGAAACGCCCGTCGTTCTTTTCCAACCGCTCGACGATCCGATCGACCGTCTCGACATCATAATACTCCAGCCCGCGCCCCAGGGCATAGGTCAGCACCTTCTCCGTCAGGCAGCGGTAGAAATCCGTACGGTGTTTCTCCGTCAGGATCTTCTTCAGCTCGCGCACGTCCTGGAACGATTCGCCGGTGATCAGTTGGCCCGAGGCGTCGATCCCCTGCCCGCGTTCCTTCTCGCGCCACATCCCCATCGGGTTGAAGTTTTCCAGCGAGAACCCAAGCGGGTCCATGCGGGCATGACACGAGCGGCAGAGCGCCTGGTCGCGGTGGATCTGTAGCGCCTCGCGCACCGTCGGCTCGTGATCGCCCAGCCCCTTTTCCGATTCCTCCAGCGCCGGCACATCCGCGGGCGGAGGCGGCGTCGGCATCCCCAGGATATTTTCCAAAATGAACTGCCCGCGCTTCACCGGCGATGTGCGGGTCGGGTTCGACGTGACCACCAGCACCGACCCCATCGTGATCAGCCCGCCGCGCGGGCTCTCCTTGGGGAGCGTCACGCGTCGCATCTTATCACCGCTGACGCCCGGCACCCCGTAATGCTTCGCAAGCCGCTCGTTAAGAAACGTCGAGTCGCTGTCGAGCAATTCCGCAACGCTCCGGTCCTCATGCACGATGTCGGCGAAGACCATCTCCGGCTCCAGTCGCATCGCCTGACGGAGCGGCCCGTCGAGTTCCACCGCCGGCTTGGCAAAACGCCGCTGCCGATTGGCCTGACCAGCACCCGCCCCCGCAGCCGCGCCCGCGCCATCCTTAGGCGGAGGGGGCGGCCCCTGCACCCGCGGGTCCGCCGCCGCCGCAGCCGCAGCCTGCTGCGCCTGCAACTGGGCGATCCGTGCGCGAAATTCATCGAGTTCCTTCTGCAGTTCTTTTTCCTGCCCGTTATCCCGCGCCAGCACCAGCCGCGCATCGATCGAAATCCCCTCGACATCCCGCGCCTGCAGCCACTGCCCGGTGAAATTGTCGATGAACGCCCGCGACCGCGGATCGTCAATCAACCGCTTCGTCTGCGCCGCAAGGTTCTTGCGCAGCTCGCCGCGCCTTGCCAGCGCGACGAGTTCCTCATCCGGCATCGTTGACCAGAGGAAGTAGGAGAGCCGCGACGCCAAGGCATATTCATCCACCGGCGAGAACCGTTCCCCAGCTTGCCCGGCTGCGCTCTCCTCCACCCGGAACAAAAACCGCGGCGAAGATAGTACCGCCACCATCGCCCGCGACACCCCCTGCTCAAAGGTCTTCCCGGGCTGGCCGTAAAACTCCTCAGCCAGCTTCACCAGCCGATCCAGCGTGCGGTCATCAACCGGCCGCCGGAACGCGCGCGTCGCAAACGCGCTCAACACTTCCCGCGCATACTGGTGCCGCTCCGCCCGATCCTGCGGCGCCTCCTCCCGTGGGAAAAACTTGTGATATCCCTTCGGCGACGTCCAGAACTTCTCCTCGAGCGGCCCCTCCACGCGAACCGACGCAATCTGCAGATCGACCGCCGTCCGCTTCTGCGCAACCGGCGTCAACGGGTGCAGCTCCACGCTCAACCGATGCGCCCCCGCCTTCCAGTTTTCGACCACTTCAATGGGATATTTCTTGCCATCGTCCCAAACCAGCTCCTCCTGCGCCCACCGTTCCTCCCCATCCACCTTGAACACAGCCTTGCAGCGACCCGGATCAAAATCAAAATCCCCGCGCACGATCAGATTCAACGTCAGCCGATAGCTCCCCGCCTGCTCCGCCTTGAATCCCGCCGATACGTCGGCCTCCTTATAGAAGGACATCCGATCCGGCCCCGCCGAGCCATCCGCGGTGCGAAACTCTTTCCCCGTCAGCGTCGTCTCCGCCACCACCTTGGAGACCGTCGGCACCGCCGTGGTCACGATCCGCTCCGCCGCCTGCATGTACTTCTCCAGCAGCAGCGGCGAAACCGTCAGCACGTCCGCAATCGTGTCGAACCCATACCCCGTATCGTCAGGCGGAAACTCCTCCGTCGTATTGAACTCAATCCCCACCAGATCGCGAATCGTGTTCCGATACTCCACGCGATTGAGCCGCCGCAACGCCACCCGACCCGGATCAGGATGATTCAGATCGATCCCAAACACCCCCCGCTTAATCCACTCCGCCAACTGAACCTTCTCCCCCGCCGAAGGCTGCGCCTTCTTAGACGGCGGCATCACCCCCGCGCGCACATTCTTCAAAACTTTCCACCAAAGCTCACGATCCGCATAAAGTTCCGCCTCCGATTTGTATCCATCGAACGCCACGCCGCCCTTGCTCTCGCCGTCGGCGTGGCAGTCGTAACAGTACTTGGCCAGGATCGGCCGGGCGTCCGCAGGCTTGGGAGGGTCGGCGGCCGATGCGCGAACGGCGGGGAGGTTCAATAGGAGAAAGACCGCCCCCATCGCCAGTGAACTCGACCGTAGACAAACCTTCGGCATCGCCACCTAATATAACGTCGCAACGCCGGTGTTGAGGATCTGTTCCGCGGGATTTGCAGGCCGAAGGGGGTGCCGCCGACCCTTACTTCTCCCGTTTCCCAAAATCCCCCGCCCCGACGGTGACCAGGTGAGCGGCGTCGAGATACTTCTTCGCTGCTTCCGATACGTCCTTTACCGTCAAGGCTTTGACTTTCTCGTCCAGTTCCGCCTCGTAGCGGATTGGCCGCCCGGTGTGCATCAGGCGGCCCAGCAGCGCCGCCAGCGCGGCGTCCTGGCTGCGCGAGAGGTTCCGTTGGTCGAGGTATGAGTCGCGGGCGCGCTTGAGTTCGGCCTCGGTCACACCCTCGCGCGCCAGGCGCTCAAATTCCTCGCGCACGGTCGCCTTAAGCTTGGCCATGTTCGTTGGGTTTACGATGGCGCTGATCGACAGATCGGCATAAGGGTCGAACGGGCTCGCCTGGAACGCCGAACGCACCCCGTAGGACAGCCCCTCCTTTTCGCGCACGCGATTCCAGAGGCGGCTGTTCCCCCCGCCCCCCAGGATGCGATTGACCATCACCAGCGCGGGATAATCGGCGTGCATGTCCGGCACCGGGAAGACGATCGCCGCCTCGTACTGCGCGTTGGCGCGGTCGGGCGTGTCGATGGTCTCGTCTGCCGCCGCCAGCGCCGTCGCCACCGGCCGAGCGATTCGCTTATACGCGGCTTTGGGCGCCCAGTCCGCCAGCGCCGCAGCCAGCGCCGCCGTGACCACCTCGGGGTCGAAGTCGCCCACGATCGTGAGCTCTCCATGCGCCGCGCCGAGATATTCCGCGTGCAGCCGCTCGACCTGC
Organism: Phycisphaerales bacterium; assembly: GCA_028291615.1. Classification (GTDB taxonomy): domain Bacteria; phylum Planctomycetota; class Phycisphaerae; order Tepidisphaerales; family Tepidisphaeraceae; genus RYN-433. The sequence continues at coordinate 13,384 of JAQGHM010000288.1, forward strand.
TCGCGCGTCACCGCCTTCAGCCGCGCGATCTGCTGGTCGAATGTCGGCTCGTAGCGCACGTCATCCTCGCCAAATTGCCCGTTGAGTCGCCTGGCCAGCAGGTTACCCGCCAGCGCCGACGGCTGCGTGCGCGAATCTTCCAGGCGCGTCAGTCCCTCGCGCTTGAGGATCTCCAGTTCCTCGGCGGGCAACGTCGGCTCGCGGAGCACCTGCCGCAGCACGTCGAGCGCCGTCGCCACGGTGGCCGATCGCGTCTGGACGGAAAATACCGCTACGCCTGTCCCTCCCGAGGCGCCCAGCGTCGTGCGGCTCTTGTCCAGCGCATCGGCCAGCGCCTGCCGCGAGAGCTTGGTCGTCGCGCGAGCCATCAGCGGTGGAAGCAGGTCGCACGCTTCGACCAACCCTTTTAGATTCTGCTCATCGCCATAGCGCAGTGTGAGCTGGAGGTTCACCATTCCGCCGCGCGTCTTCTTGGGCAAGAGCGCCACCTTCAGCCCGCCCGGAAGCGTGCTGATTTTCGTGCGGACTTCGATGTTCGCCGGCGATGGGTCGAAGTCTTCACCGGCCGTGAGTCCCTCGCGCCCCTTGTAGTCCTTGAGCATTGCCGCCACGTCCGGCGCCGGCGCGACCGCCACGCGGTCGGGCGTCTGCTCCGGCAGGAACAAGCCCACCGTCCGATTCGACGCCTTGAGATACGTCGCCGCCGCCGCCTGTACCTCCTGCGGCGTCACCTTTTCCACCCGGTCGCGGTGGAGGAAGAACAAGCGCCAGTCGCCCTGCGCCGCCCACTCGCTCAGGTTCACGGCGAGCTGGCTGGTGTTGGCGGCGAGCTGCTCCCGCCGCTTGAGAAAGCGCTCGCGCGCTCGGTCCACGTCCGCCTGCGCGACGCCATCTTTGATCACCTTGTCCAGCGTCTGGACGATGATCCGTCGAACCTCCTGCGGGTCCACGCCCGGCCGGACATCCGCGGAAATCTCAAGCAGCCCCGGATCGTGCTGCCCACGCGCGCCGGCGCGCACCCGCGCGGATTTTTTGGTCTCCACCAGCGCCTTGTAAAGCGGCCCAGACGGCTGGGCGCTCAGCACGTCCGCCAGCACATCCACCGCCGCGAACGCCGGGTCCGACCCCGCCGGCACGTGGTACGCCATCCCCACCAGCGGCACCTCTCCCACGCGGCGGAGCAGCACCTCGCGCTCGCCGTCCTGCGGCGGCTCCTGCGTGTAGGTCGCCTCCAGCTTGCGCTGCGGCCGGGCGATCGCGCCGAAGTGCTTCTCCACCTGCGCGAGCGCCGCGGCTTCGTCGAAACGCCCGGCGACGATCACCACCGCGTTGTCCGGCTGGTAATACTTCTTGTAGAACCGCCGCAGAGCATCGGGCGGCACGCGCTCGATGTCCGACTTGTTCCCGATCGTCGTCTTGCCATAGTTGTGCCAGTCGTACGCAGCCGAGCTGATGCGCTCGGACAGCACGCGCCCCGGGCTGTTCTCGCCGCGCTCGAACTCGTTGCGCACGACGGTGAACTCGCTCGACAGGTCCTCAGCCTTGATCGGGCAGTTCACCAGGCGGTCGGCCTCCAGCGCGATCATGAACTCGAGGTTGTCCCCGGTCGCCGGCAGGGTCTCGAAGTAGTTGGTGCGGTCGGTCCACGTCGAGCCGTTGAACTGCGCCCCGCGCTCCGACAACAGCTGGAAGATGTGCGGATGGTCGGCGGTCCCTTTGAAGAGCATGTGCTCGAGCAGGTGGGCCATCCCTGCCTCCCCGTACCCCTCGTGCCGCGACCCCACCAGTACGGTCAGGTTTACCGTCACCGTCGGCCGAGAGCTCTCGCGGTAGAGGAGCAGGCACAGGCCGTTGTCGAGGCGATACTCCGTGATCCCTTCCACCGTCGCCGCCTTTTGCGGCGGCGCCGCTTCAATGGCCATCGGAAGGAGCGCGACGAGTAGGGCCACTAGCGGCAGAGCGTTTCGCATCGGCGGGAGCGTACCCCCGCCTTCGCCTTAGTGGCAAGCGCAAGGGGCCCAATAGACAGACGCCGGAACCGCCGAAATCGGCCAGCGATGTGCTGGTTTTGACGATGGCGGAGGGGCCGGCTAAACTTTAGAGACAACCCGGAGGAGTGGCAGAGTGGTCGATTGCGCCGGTCTTGAAAACCGGTGGGCCCGCAAGGGTCCCGTGAGTTCGAATCTCACCTCCTCCGCTGAATTGAACTATGAAGTCATTTCCCCTTTTCGCGGCGTGCGTCCTGCTCCTCGGCACAACAGCGGCGCAGGCGGCCGATGCGCCGCTTGCACCACCTTCGCGCGACATGGTGCTCTGGTATCGCCAGCCAGCTGCAAACTGGCTCCAGGCGCTGCCGATGGGCAACGGGCTAATGGGCGCGATGGTCTTCGGCGGCGTACAGCGCGAGCGCATCGCGCTCAATGAAGGCACCTTCTGGTCCGGCCGCCCCCATGACTACGACAACCCCGAAGCGATCAAATACTTTCCGCAGATCCGCGACCTGGTCTCCGCCGGCAAATTCCAGGAGGCCGAGAAGCTGGCCGACGCGCATTTCTTCGGCATCCCCGTGGCCCAGCAGGCCTTTCAACCGCTGGGCGACCTGAACCTTTCCTTCGAGGGCGTCGAAGAAGCCGACGCCTACCGCCGCGAACTGGACATGGAGAGCGGCGTGGCGACGACAACCTACCGATCGCAAGGCGCCACGATCACGCGCGAGGTCTTCGTCTCCTACCCCGACCGCGTGATGGTCGTTCGCATCGCCAGCGACAAGCCCGGTCGGGTTTCCCTGCGGGCGGAATTGAAAAGCCCTTATCTCGACAGCGTGACGGCAAAGCCCGGTAAGCTCGTGATGGACGGGCAATGGAAAGGCCCCATCCCGGTCAAGAACCCGCTGATCGCGCCCGTCGACGGAAAGGGACTGGGCTTTCGCGTTGCGCTGGCCGCGCGGGCCGAGGGTGGGCGCACGGAGGCCGAAGGTGATGCGCTGCGCATCCAAGGCGCGGACGCCGTCACATTGATTGTTGCCGCAGCGACCAGCTTCGTGAACTACCACGACATCAGCGGCGACCCAATCGCCGTGTGCGAAAAGACGCTCGCCGCCTGCGACGGCAGCGACTACGCCGCGCTGCGCCGCCGCCACGTCGAGGATTTTCGCGCGCTCATGGGCCGCGTGCATCTGAACGTGGGTCAGCCGGCGAAGAATGACGCGCCCATCGACCAGCGCCTCGCGTCGTATCGCCAGAAGCATGACGATCCCAATCTCGAAGCGCTCTGCTTCCAATTCGGCCGCTATCTTTTGGCTTCGAGCAGCCGCGCCGGCGGCCAGCCCGCCAACCTCCAGGGCATCTGGAACGAATCCGTCTCCCCCTCGTGGGGCAGCAAGTACACCATCAACATCAACACCCAGATGAACTACTGGCCCGCCGAGGTCTGCAACCTCCCCGAGTGCCATCAGCCGCTCTTCGACATGCTCGAGGACATCTCCGTCACCGGCGCGAAGACCGCTAAGACCTACTACGGCCGCGACGGTTGGGTCGTGCATCACAACATCGACCTGTGGCGCGGAACCGCGCCGGTCGACGCCGCCCGCTTCGGCATGTGGCCCGTCGGCGGAGCATGGCTTTGCCAGCATCTTTGGGAACATTACGCGTTCACCGGCGATCGGGCATTCCTCAAACAGTATTACCCCATCCTGCGCGGCTCGGCCCAGTTCCTGCTCGAGCTGCTGGTCGAAGAACCCAAACACCATTGGCTCGTCACACCGTTCTCAATGTCGCCGGAACACGGCTATTACGACAGCGACGGGCAACTGGCGTATTTGTCGCCCGGCCCGACGCTCGACATCGCCCTCATGCGCGAGCTGTTTCCGCACTGCATCGAGGCAAGCAAGCTGCTTGGCGTCGATGCGGATTTTCGCGAGAAGCTCAGCGCCGCGCTGGAGAAGCTGCCGCCTTACCGGATCAACGAGCGAGGCTATCTCCAGGAATGGATCGAAGACTGGAAGCCCGGCAATCAGGGGCACAACGTCTCGCCCGATTTCGCCTTCTATCCCGGAAGCTCGGTCACGCTCCGCGGCACGCCACAGCTCGCCGGCGCGGTGGAAAAATGGATGAACTCGCGCCGCCCGCGCGGCGGCTTTCCCACCGCGTGGGGCATCGCCATGTGGGCCCGCCTCGAGAACGGCGGGCAGGTCGCCCAATGGACGCAGGCGTTCATCTCCAGCGCCATGGCCGACAACCTTCACAACCGCGGCGCCAACCAATCCGACGCCAACTTCGGCTTCACCGCCGCCATCGCCGAGTCGCTGCTGCAAAGCCACGCCCTTACGACAGGCTCAGGGCAAGTCGGCGAGATCAGCCTACTCCCCGCACTCCCCACATCCTGGACCGACGGCGCAGTCCAAGGCCTCAAAGCCCGCGGCGGACTCACCATCGACATGCAATGGGCCGCCGGCCAACTGTCGTCCGCCACGATCCACAACGCCACCGCGACATCCTGCAAGCTTCGCTGCGGAACAAAAACAACCACGCTGTCGCTCCAACCCGGCGAAGTGGTCCGCCTGAATTCCAATCTGACGCGCAGCGCGGAATGAAATATTCGCTCGGGCCACCGGGCGTTCGCGGCGGGTATCAGGGTCTCCGCCGAAGGCGTCGTACCCGCATCGTCCCCGCGCCCAAAGCAATCATGCCCAGCAGCAACACGAGAACCCGCCGACGGATCACGCGGTAACGAGAACTTAAAAGCCCGGCTAACGTCCCCCCACCGCCAGCGGTCCCGCGTTCACGCCGATCACGCGCACCCGCACGCACGGCTCTTTCATGTAGCTCTCGGTCTTAAATAGCACTTCGCGCGTGTCCTTGTCCTTCCACTCGGTGAACACACGGCGGTAAATCGTCCCCGGACCCTCGACAACGGCGATCACGTCCCAGTCCGAGTGGTCGTCAACGCCCCACTGGCTCTTCTCCTGAACCTCCTGGTACGCCTTCGCCACGTGCGGCGCAAACTCGCCGCCAATTGGCACGCCCTTCACGTCGGCCGCGAATCCATACTGCCCGTCGAAGTCCCACGACCGCCGGTTGTAGTACCCGCGGATCCGCACGACTTTCCCCTTCCACTGGTCGACCTCGCGCGGGTTGAACGACGAGTCCGCCGCCAGCCCCGCCGCAATCCCCGGCCACGCTGCCGTCGCCGCCGCCGTCATCGTCTTCAGCGTCTCCAGGCGCTCCTTCTCCAGGCGTGCGACCTCGGCGCTCCACTTGTCGTCCAGCGCCTTCGCCCGGGCGACGTTGGCCGCCTGGTACTTCGTGCCCGCGAACCACTCCTTCGCCTGGTGCATCAACTGCGGCGCCACGTAGCGGTCCGCCTCCCGCCGCGGCATCGGCGCCTTCTCCAGCGCGCTCAGGACGGCGCCGAACCCTTCGTCCAGCTTCGCCGCCGCCGCGTCGAGCGTCTTTCGCGCCGACGCCAGCGTTGCCGTCACCACCGCGTTGTCCTTGTGCTGCTCGGCCGTCTGCTTGGTCTGGGCGTCCTCGAGCCAATATACGGTCCCGCGTATTGCCTGCGTCGTCTTGGAAAGGCCTTCGACCCGGCCCCGCGGGGCCTCGTCCGCCGACAGCTTTTCCGCCTCCCACCCCTCGAAGTTCTTAATGGCAAACCCCCACCCGGCCGCGAACTGTTCCTCCATTTTCTGCATCGCCCACTTGCCCGCCAACGACTCGATCTTCGCGTTCGCCGCCGCCACCCGGTCAAACACCGCCTTGACCTCCGGCTCGTCCTTTGGGACGCGCGTGAATTCGCCGAGCACGCGCTTGCCAAGGTAGGTGAGGTCGTTGTAGATGCCGTTTGCCGTCCGTTCGTCCGCCCCCTTGAACGGGTCAGCCGCCACCTTTTCTTCGAGCTCCTTCAGCACGTCCGCCGACCGCTCGACCGCCACCGTCTTGTTGTGCGTCCGCAGCTTCGCCCGCGTCGCGTCCAGCCGCGCCTGATACTCCTTGACCCGCGCCGCCCCGAGGTACGTCTGCGCCGGGTGCGTCGCCAGCAATTGCTCGGACTTGTCGATCCACTCCGGGTCCGACACGACGCCCGTCTGAATGCTGGCCTCGGCGGTGTGAACATAGCGGCTGACCTGCTCGTCGATCCGCCGGAACTCCTCGTCCCGCTGCGCCTTGAGCTCCGCCGCCTCGACCTTCCGCGACAGCGCGGCGACGTCGGCGAGCACCGGCGCTTTGTCCGCCTCGGGCAGCTTCTCCACCAGCCCAACCGCCTCCCGCAACATCCGGGCGGCGAACTGCCAGTCTCCCTGATCGAACATCGAGTTCGCCGTCCGCACGCGCGAGATGGCGGTCTGAAGGTCGGGTGACATTCCGGCCGTCGGCTTCGCCGTCGTCGGCGGGTTGGACGTCGCCGGCGGCGGCGTGGTCGTCGCGTCGGGCGCTGGCGCGCCGGTGAGCGACGCTAGCCGCGCCTTGAGCTTCGCGAGCGCCGCGGGGTCTGCGTACGCCGCCTCGTCCGACTTCAGGCGCATCTCCGCCCGCTGCGTGTCGAGCTTGCGCATTCCGGGCTCCGCCGCCGCCGCGCGATCCAGCCGCTTGGTGACCTCCTCCTCGATCGACTTGGTCACCAGCGCGCGGATCGCCTCGACCTCCGCCAGCAGCGGCTTCCGCTCCGCGTCCGACAACCCCTCCATGTCGACCACCGCCCGCTTCATCACGTCGTCAAAGCCGTCCCACCGCCCGCCCTCGGCCTTATCCTTCGCGGACATCAGGTCCCGCTTCGCTTTCGCCGCATCCCCCGCGAGCGCGCTCGACGTCACCACTAACATAAGCCCCAGCGCCAGACCAAGAGCCACCACTTTCCCAAAAGCCATGAGGAACTCCTTCTCGAACGCGGATTGAAAGGTCACTCGCGTCACATCATAACGCGTGATCCGCGACATAACAGGAATTTGTGGCGGGGGCTTCACCTTAGCTTCTTCACTTCGAACGTCTCCCCCGCCAGCGCCCGCTTTACATACGCGCCCCACTGCGGGCTTGGCGTGTAATCCCAATCCTTCAGTAGCGCGGGACTGACCTTCGGGTGGAAGGCCCACGCCGTCCAGTGCAGCTTGTGCGCCTGGATCGTGCCGATCATGTCTGGCGACCAAGCGCGGCCGTCCTCGCGGTGCTGCGGCGGCACCCACTCGGGATATTTCTCTTCCGCGCCGCATTCGCCGATGAAGACCGGGTGCTTGGCCGCCGCATCGAGGAACTTGTGTTGCCAGTCGCCCTTCCACGGGTAGACGTGGCTTGAGTAGACCACGCCGTTTCCTGCAGCGTCCTTCAGATCAAAGCCGCCGGTGGTCACCCCGGAGAGGTCATAGCCCCAGTCGAGCCCGCCGGCGATCACGACGTTCTTCGCGCCCGTGGCGCGCACCGCGTCGAGCAGCTTCTGCATCCCGACCGATTCGAACGCCAGCATGTTCTGCTGGTTCTCGGCCAGCTTATCGTCCCCCTTCTTCTTGTCGAACACTTTTCCGCCGTCGCGCCAAACGTCCCACGAGATGCCGTGCGGCTCGTTGAACAGCTCGAACAGGACCGCTGGGTGGTTCGCGTACTTCGCGGCGACCGCCGACCAAAACGCCCCGTGCCTTTCGCGCGGGGCGCGGAAATCGTGCAAGTCGAGAACGATGTATGCGCCTTTGCCGGCGCACAGGTTCACCGCGTCGTCGATCAGTTGACGGTACTTCATCCCGCCGTCGTTCTGATACGGCCCGGCGCCGGCCCAGAAGTTGTCACGGATGGGCAGGCGGATCACGTTGGCTTTCCACCCGTCGATCGCCACGCGGATCGACTCAAGCACCTTCTCCCCGCCGGCGGAGTATTCCAGGCTCGGCACCGCGACGCCCTGGAGCCACGCGGGCTTGCCATCGGCGTCGAGCAACTGGTTACCGACGACCTTGAGCAACTTCGGCAGCTTGTCCGCCGGCGGCACGGGCACCTGCGCCTTGGGCCGGGGTAGCGCCGCTATTCGCGCCGCATCCTTCGTCATGGCCGCCGCCTCCGCCTGGTCGATCACGCTGACCGGGATCGACGTCAAGCGCACGTCGTCGAAATCCACTTGTCCGCTCTGGGCTTGGAAGAGCGCGAAGATCATCTCCAGCGTCGTCGCCCCCTCGGGCACGCGCATCTGCTGGCTACGCTCGACCCAGCCCTTCGACGTGCCGGTGAAGTTCGGGTGCTTGGGGCTGGGCTGGATGGCGTTCTGCTGCGCGTCTTTCCAGTTCATCATGATCCGCGCGTCGAACCATGACTTTGAGCCGCGCTTCACCCCCTCGTAGCGCACCTTGTACGACAACTCCACCGCCTTCACGTCCGGCGGGATCGTCACGGCGCGATACACGTTCACGTTCGCCTCGGGTCGGGGGCTGGTCAGCCGCAGGAAGTGGTTGCCCGCTTCGCTCTCCCAAGTTGCCCCTTCGCCCAGGCCCCAGTCCGCTGGCTTGGCGTCCTTGGCCGTCTCGAAGTCACCGTTGCTAAGCAGCAACTCAGCGGCGCGGACGCTGGTACGCGCCGCAATCAGCAAGATGACGGTGAGCACGGTCAGCCAGCGGCAGCAGTTCAATGTCGTTTTCACATCACGGACCGTATCCCGCACCGAGGCGAAGTCAACCCGCCGAGGTCAGTGCAAGTATGCCTTGTAGAAGTAAACGCCCGTCAGCGCGATGCCGATCGCCAGGATGCCGATTCGAAGGTTGTCCGGCTTCACCCGCCGCGCGAAGGCCATGCCGAGAAACCCGCCGACCGAGGACGTGATCGCCATCAGGATCACCAGCTTCCAGACAATCGGCCCGGTGAGAAAGATCGCCGCCGCGACGCCGTTGATGATCGTCGCCAGCAAGACCTTCAGCGCGTTCATCTGGTGGATGTCATCCAGCCCCGCGAACGACAACCCCGCCAACATCAGCACGCCGATCCCCGCGCCGAAGTATCCGCCGTAGACCGCGACCGCGAGTTGCACCGCGCCAACGAAGAGCGTCCACTTCAGCGAGCGGTCGCCATGCTTCCGCCCCGCCCACCGCGCGATCGGCTTGCTGAAGGCGAAGACGGTCGTCGCGAACGCCAGCAGCCAAGGGATCACCAGTTGAAACGTGCGGTCATTGGTCCGCAGCAGCAGCACCGACCCGATCGAGCCGCCGATCAAACTGATGATCCCGTACGAGATCACCATCCCGCGCGGCAACCGCCTGAACTCCGGCCCCGCCGCCACCACCCCCGCCGCCGACCCGGGCCACAGGCCCACGGTCGAAGTCATGTTCGCGATCTTCTCCGAAAGCCCCGCGACGCCGGTCAGCGCCGGAAACGACAGGAACGTACCGCCCCCCGCGATCGAATTGACCGCCCCGGCGACAAACGCGGCGATGGCGATGATCAGGAGCGTCATGCGGCGGCGGAGGATAGCGGGAGCGGCGACGAGTTGCGAGTTGCCAGTTGCTGGTTCGGGGGCCGGCGATACCTTGACCTTCCATCTGTCGCCGGTGCATGATGCAACGAACTTCATGACAAACTATACGGTGGAGTATACAGACGTCACAAAGCCACCGATCGTGCGCGACGAGGCGGGGAACGCCATCCCCCTTGACGCCAACGATCCCGCGTTCCCCGCCTACCGCTTCAACAGCAATACCGGCAACATCGCCGGTCCGGTTATCCCGCAGAGCTATTGGGCGTCCCGCATTTCGACATGCGTCGCGACCCCATCTTTAAAGCTGATGCCGGTCCCGCCGCTAAGCATGCCACGGTAGTAAATCCAGAGGTCCCCGTCATCGTGATTGGGTGCGCCGTACTTCGCGCGAATCTGAGCCTTCGTCATGCCTACCAAGCCGTCCTCACCAATCTGCCGAGGCGAGATGTATTGCCGGTCGATCCACGCCAGTGCAATGAGCACCACGAGAACCCAAAGGATGATCCAGCCAAGTCGCCGCATGCAGGATGACCTACCTTCGCCCGCGCCCCGCGCGGGGCCGGATAGCAACCCTCCGACACCCCGGGCAGACGCGCAGCGTCATGTCCCCGATGATACTGGCGATTTGCACTGGCGGCAATTCGAAGAATGGCACTCTCCCGGCCCGCCGGGCCTCGCCGCTTGCGCGAATGCGCCGTCTTGCCGGCATCGTTCCCCCTTCGTGTCTACGTGTCTACGTGGTTCATCCTTCCTTACGCAACGCGACCCCGGCACACATTGTGCGACGGGGTCGGTTTTACTTCTGGATCAAGCTGAAAGTCGTGGCGCGACTTCGAAGTGACGAGGTTACTTGACCATGTCCTTGAGTCTCTTGAGCGGGCGGTCCTTGACCACCTTGCGGGCGGGCTTGGCCTTGAACATCTGTTCCATCTTGGTGAAGGGGTTGATCCCCTTGCGGGCCTTGACGGCCGGCTTCTGCACCATGATGACCTTCATCAGGCCCGGGACGACGAAGAGGCCGGGGCCCTTCTTGCCCAGCGCGTTCTTGATCTGGGTCGACAGCGAATCGAAGACCGATGCAACCTGCTTGCGCGACAGTTGGGTCTCTTCGGCGATGCCGGCGAGGATCTCACTCTTGGACGGGGCCTTGGCTGCTGTGGCTGCCATGAATCACTACTCCTGTATAAAACGGTTAAGAGGACCCCCGCGCGGCGACACTGCGTCGCCCGCGACGTCGGGGAGCCCCTCCGGTCGGGGACTGATTTAATCGGTCGTTTGCTTCTCGTTTCTTCACGTTGCGCCATGGTTTTCGCTGGAAAACATCGATTGTCAAGTCAGCGCGCGCGGAAAACCCCTTATTTTCCAGTGTTCCGCGCCGCCGGGCACCGGTTAGCATGCCGAATCATGGGTCGCGTGAGCGCTGGATTGATCTTGTTTCGCCGCACATCCGCTGGCGTGGAGGTGCTGCTGGTTCATCCCGGTGGGCCGTTCTGGGCGAAGAAGGATCTGGGGGCGTGGAGCATACCCAAGGGTGAAGTCGCGGAGGGGGAAGGGCTGCTGGCGACGGCGCGGCGAGAGTTCGCTGAAGAGCTTGGATTTGCGGCAATTGGAGAGTTTTTGCCGCTCGGCGAAGTTCGACAGAAGGGTGGGAAGACGGTGCACGCGTGGGCGGTGGAGGGGGAGTGTGATCCGGCGACTTGCAAGAGCAACACGTTCAAGATGGAGTGGCCGCCTCGGTCGGGGAAGTGGGCGGAGTTTCCCGAAGTGGATCGGGCGGCGTTCTTCGGATTGGCGCAGGCGCGGGAGAAGATTAACACGGCGCAGGCCCCCCTGCTCGATCAGCTCGAGCGGCTTCTCTGATTCGTTATTTCTCGTCGATGGTCGTGTTCTGCAGGTACGTCTCCAGTTCCTTGCGCTGCTGGTTTTGCAGCTTGGTGAGGTCGATGATTTCGGTCTGGAGTTTTTCCAGCGCGGTTTCCTGGTCGTTGAGTTTCTTCAAGAGGCGCGTGCCGTAGTCGCTGGTGCGGTCGACGAGGCTCTTGAGATTCTCGCGGATGCGGGTTTGCTCGGCGGTGATCTCGGTGATCTGGCGGCGGCGGTCCTCGGTCTGCCGCTGGGTGTCGGTCATCGTGTTCTTGAGCGCGATGGCTTTGAGCAGCACGTCGCGGACGCCCTTGGGGATGCTGCCGGTCTTGCTGTAGAAGTCGAGCGCGCCGACGTCGGCGGGGAGGAGCGCGAACTGCTGGGCACTCACGCGCTCTTCGACGACGCGGAGGCTGGCGGATTTTCCGGCGGCGACGGTTTGCTTGAAGCGATAGAGGGCATCGGTCTTCTCGATCGGCTTGGCGGGTTCGATCAGTTTCCAGTTGTTGCGCAGCAGGTGCTCGATGATCAGGGTCTTGTCGTGGTCGCCCTTGTTCTCGGCGAGGTAGTCCTGGGTGACGACGTTCTTGTGGGTGACCCAGAGGACGCCCTTGACGATCTTGCCGGCGACGATGGTGTCTTCCTGCTTGTTGTTCTTCGCGTCGATGAGCATTTGGAGATCGACACCGTAGGAGATGAGGCGCTCCTGGGTGGGGGGGACGTTGTCGATGCGGGCGTCGCCGGCGTAGGCGGCGCCTTCGATGACGGTGATGGGGCCCTGGAGGAGATGCTTGCCGGTGGTGTTTTTCAGGCGCGCGCCGTTGAGGGGATTGCGCGGGAGGACGGTGGGGTTGTAGATGGAGAGTTTTTCGATCTCGACGTCGTCGGTGATGATCGGGATCATCGCGCTTTGCTGGCGGGGGAGACTGACGCTGCCGACGGTGTATTGGAAAAGTTCGCCGACTTTGGAGGCGGATGCGATTGAAGCGACGGAGGAGGTGGCGTTCATGGGTTGCTGTTGCGCCATTTGCTGCATGCCGAATCCGCCCGCGCCGGCGGATTCGCGTTCTGCCCCAAGGGCGGTGGCGCCGCTGGCGCTACTGAGGCTGCGGCGCGCCATGTTGCTGGGCTTGCCGGCGAGGGCGGGTGCGTCGGTTGCGGCGGCGGCGGGGTCGCCGGCCTCGGCGAGCTGTTTTTCCATGCGGCCGTTCATCCCCGCGTCATACGTCTGCGGGCGCAGGCTGGCGTAGAGCTCGGGTTGGACGACGGGCCTGGGGACGTAGAGCGGGCGGTAGAGATCCTGGATGAAGCTGATCGGGCGGCCGCTGACTAAGCTTAGCTGCACGTTGCCCCAGTCGTTGTCGGTTTGGTTTTCCACGATCGCCCAGCCGAGCAGTTTGGGTTTGTCCTTGTTGCCCGCTGCATCCGCGCCTTCGCCGGGGAGGACCAGGCGGTAGCTGGTTTTCCAGATGGGGGTTTCTACAACGTAGCCGATCCTTACCTGCCGCTCGCCTTCGCCGGTGAAGTTGATGGTGACGGGTTTCTTGTCCTGGTCTCTGGCCTGGGCTAGGGCGGCCAGGGCTTTGCCTAATTCGTCCTGGAGTTGGGGGTCTTCTAATTCGATCTTTTTGGCTTCGGCGAGTTCGACGCTGCGGATGGTGCCGCCGGAGATCAGGTTGATGACCCAGACTTCGATGCTGCCGCCTTTGTCGCCGATGGCTTTGGGTTTCTTTTCGAGGCCCAGGATGGTGCCGGCGAGGGTTTCAGTGCCGATGGTGACTTGCACCTTTGCGCCGCGGAGTTGGCCCAGGAGCGCGGCGAGGGAAGGGTCGCCGGTGATGTCGACCTGGAAGCTGCGCAGGGTTTTCTCGATGGGGTCCTGGGAGGGGTAGACGACGGTGGTGACCTTGCCGCCGCCCATGTCTTGCAGGAGGAGGGATTTGAGGATGTCGTTGATCTGGTTGGTTTTGAAACGGAGTTCGGTGGAGGTGGCGCCTTTGACGGAGCCGGCGTGCTCGAAGTATCCGACGCCCGAGGAGAAGAGGACGACGACTTTGACGGGGACGTCGGATTGTGCTTTTACTGCGGCGGCGGGCTGGGCGGGTTTGTCGCCGGCGAGTTGGGCGTGGGCGGGGAGGGTGACGGTAGCGATGGCGGCAGCGAGGACAGCGGCGGTGAGGAGGTTGCGCATGGCGGCTTGGACGCGGGCGGGGGTGAAAAGTTCAGGGAATTGGGCGGGGGTGAAGATGGGTAAGGGAAAAAACGCGTTTTGCTGAAACCGTGCAGTTTCATGCAGGTTCGTGCATCGGGGGAGGGAAGGTTGGGTTCGTTTCGCGCCGGCGCGATGGGGTTGTGGCTTTTTGTGGCGCGGCGTGGGGGAAGTCTGTATAGGGGTCTGTCGAGGCAAGGCGTGGAGCGGCATATTGGTCCCCTCTTTCTGCGTTTATCGCAGTCCGTATTTTACCCTAACGTCCCTGAGAATGCCATGGGGAAACGCGAGTAATGCGAAGAAATGTTGGGACTGGTTTCTTTTTATAGGAGGGGCGTTTGGCGCGGGAGTGGGCGGAAGTTTCCGTAGGCGAGGGGGCGGCTTTTGCGGAAGAGAGGACTTGCGCCGGTGGTTATTGGGGAGGGGGAGGGAAGATCGGTTCGAAGCCGCACGATGTGGGTGCCTGCGCAGTGCGGGAGAAGACTTGGGTTCCGGCGAGCAGGTCGTACCAGGGACGTCCGGCGATTGGGACGACGGCTTGGAGGAACATCGCCGCGAGGATCAACAGCGGGACCCGTTCAACCCAGTCGAGCGCCCCGGCCGTTACATTCAGCGACAGCGGGTGA
>JAQGHM010000295.1 GCA_028291615.1 Phycisphaerales bacterium
TCTGGTTGATCTGGGCTTGGCCGGCATCGAGGTAATCCACAGCGACCACGGCCCGGCGGACGTTGAAAAGTTCGCCGACCTCGCCGACCGCTATAATCTCCTGAAAACCGGCGGAAGCGACTTCCACGGGACGAACAAGAAGGACATCAACCTGGGCCTCGCCAACGGCCGGCGGATTCCGCGGCAATGGATGGACGAATTGCTGGCGGCGGGCCGAAAATGAAACTATCCCGATTGAATCCTTCAGCCGGTTTATAGTCGACGTATTCGTGGCGGTATCGCACAATACTCAGAACAAATGCGTTGCAAGACCTGCACAACCCTGATCCCGCACCAGGCAAAGTTTTGCCCCAAGTGCGGCGCTCGCGCGATCGGCGGGCCGGCCCAGCCTCGACGGGCCGCCGATGCGCTGCCGTCCACCGCGCCGATCCCGCGCATCGGCAAGGCCGTCATCGCCGCGGCGTTGCTCGGTCTAACCCTGATCGGTCTGGGGCTCGCCGGGCGAAATCCGCTGCTCCTCTGCTTCGGTGCGGGCGTGCTGGCCGTGGTCGCGCTGACCGCGATCGTCGGACATCACGTCTCATAGAACTACGATCAGATCGCGTCGCTGATCATCGTCCGAAGGCAGGCGTTGGTCGCCTTCATCTGCTCGGTCGCCGCGATTGGCAATTCATCCTCTTCCAGCGGCTCGGGCCGCGCGAACGCTTCCTGCCAGTCAACGGGCTCCAAATTGGCGAACGCCTCATCCGCGGCGATCAGCAGGTCGTCGAATTGCGCGTACGGCCGGCGAACCAGCATCTGCTCCACCCACCGCGCTGACCTGCAGCATTCCATCAGCGCAGCGCGGGCTTCGGCGGGAGAAATCTGATTGAACTGTTCGAGGGTGTACAGGTCATCGGTCATTTGCATTGGAATACGTTCCGCGGCCGTTGCGAGCAACTCTCTTTTTCCAGCTTTTCGTATATTCTCGCACCGGTGGATCTTCCTTGCGGCGCGGGCAGGCGCGAGGTAGCGTTTCACGCATGGGGATGCGATTCGCAAAATCCGTCTTGCTCGCGACGTCAGCCCTGCTGACGCTGCTCGCGCCTGCGCGCGGCCAAGCCGCCAAGCCTCCTCCTCCGCCGGTAATCTCGGCCGATGACGCGCTTCGCGCCTATCAGGAGCACGCGCTCCCCGCCTTCGTCAAGCTGGCCGAAGACGCGCTGCGCACCGAACTGGCGCAGAAGAAGCCCAACGACGAGACGATCACCCGACTGGCGTCGCTGCGCATCTTTGCCAGCCGCCTCGGCAGCGCCACGCTCGCCTCGCCCGAGGACGCCAGGACGCTGCAATGGCTCGTCAAGCACCCAACGCTTGGCCCGCTTCTTCTCACCGCCCTCTCCCCGCGCGATAACCCCGCCCGTGTCCTCTCGGTCCTGACTGCGCTGCGGACGACATTCGGAAAAACAGTTGATCAGTTCCCGGATCTCACCGTCGCCACGTGTGTCGTGTGGGACAGTCCAACGCGCGAAGATCAGACCCCCGAGCAAGCCACCCAGGCCGCCTGCGACGTCTTCGCGCACCTCACTGAGTATCGAGCGAAGATGCGCTTCGACCCGCAATCGCTCCCCTGGCCGATCCTGCTCTATCTCGTCGATTCGCGGGTGACGCCCGAAGAGCGCCAGTGGGCTCTGAACACGTATCGCCTCCCGCGCGAGCCGGGCCAGGCCTATTTCCAGGTCCGCTACGACATGGCCGGCTTTTACTCCGGCCAGTGGAAAGGGGGCGATCGCCAACCTTACACGCTCCCCAACATCCTGAAGCTCGGCGGCGTTTGTAAGGACGAGGCCCACTTCACCGCCGAGGTCTGCCGCGCCTACGGCATCCCTGCCGCCGTCTGCACCGGTTCAAGCGGCAGTGGCGAAGGCTTCCACGCCTGGGTCGGCCTGCTCAAGATCAGCCAGAAGCGCGCGGTGTTCGATTTCCAAACCGCCCGCTACCCCGAGCACGGCTTCTGGTCCGGCACCGTCATCGATCCGCAGACCGGCGAGAAACTGGCGGATAGCGAAGTCGCGATGGTCGCCGAGTGGAGCGCGGTCCCGCCGGCCCGTCGCCTGCTTTCCCACGCCCTCACGCAATCGCTCGATCTCCTCGACCAGCCGCAGCAGCGCATCACCGCCTGCAAGGCTGCGCTCGACGCCGCGCCGGGCAATCAGCGGGCGTGGCTCGCGCTGGTGAACGAATGCACGCAGCCGCAGACGCCCGCCGCCACTGTCGCCGAAGTCTCCGCGGTCATCGAGCGTTTCGCGCTGGACCGCTACGACGATTTCGCCTTCAAATCCTTCACCACATTCGTCGCCGCCGCCAAACCCGAAGACCAGCTTCCGATGCTCGACCGCATCTCGAAGTTATTTCCCAACCGCCCGGACCTGCTCGCGGATCTCGCGCTGCGCAAAGGCGACGCGCTGCGCAAAGCCGCGCGCCCCGTCGATGCGCTGCACCTCTACCAGGAGGTTCTCGAAATCGCCCTCCGTTACGGTCCGCTGTCGCTCGACGCCATCGCTCGCATTGACGCAATGCTCCGCCCCGCCGGCAAGATGCGCGAGCTGACCGATCACTACCGCGTCGCCTGGGCGCACATGCCCGTCCCCGAGGCCTCCGGATATATCGCCACCACCCCCTGGTACATCATGGGCGACCGCTATGCCGCCATCCTCGAAGAGACCGGCGATAAGCCCGCCGCTGCCAAGGTCCGCCAAACGCTTCGCGCCCGCGATCGCTCGCTCAGCGACAATCCGGCGAAGCAGCCGCCTTCACGGTAGCCACTCCCCCCAGCATGCGGGTTGTCCGCGCATCTCGATCCCCGGCACGTCGCTGCGATTGATGAACTCATACTGTCGCGAAACCGCGCTCCAGTCCCGCACGCGCAGCCGAACCCGCTGGCCGACCTGCACGCCCGCCGCTTCGGTCAACTTCCCGTCACGCATCGACCGCAGGTAGACCATCGCCCGACCGCCGGTGATGCCATGTCCCTCCACCTCGACGTTCTCTACCGTCACCGCCATCACATGATCCCGATATGCAACATTCCCCGGCCGCGGCGTCGCGCCCTTCCCCGTCACCACTCCCGAGATCGTCCACGTCTCGCCCGCCGGCGGCACCAACAGCCGCCGCTCCGACTTCTTCCCAACGTTTATCTCAATCAATCGCCAATCCCCCTGGCTCAGTTCCCGCGTCGCAAACTGCCAGATCACCAGTTTCTTCCCCGCCAGCCGATCCTCGCCGCGCGCCATGTCCTGCGCCAACATCTGCCGCGTCTCAAACGCGCCGCTATCATTCCGGCGGATCGCGTCCACTGGTCGCCCGAACAGATAACTGAATTGCTCAACAAATCCCGCATCCGCCCCCCATCCCATTGCCCCCGCAGCATAGATGTTGCTGAAACTGTCCCCCAACCAAAGGATCTCCGCATCCGCACGCGGCGTCCAAGGCCGGCCATCCGGCTCAAGCACCGGCCGAACCGTCACCTCTTCAAACTCGCGCGATTGCGAAGATCGCAACATCGCCGCCAGATCCCCGCGACCGCGCACCCGCTCCTCCCCGCGCCGATACTCCACCCCCAGCGACTGCGGCAACACCACACGCCGCCCCACAAATTCCGCCAGCGCCCCCGCCGCCCGTTCCATCGCCTCAGGCCGCCAGTGCGTATCCGCCGCCAGGAATCGTTCGCGCCCATCGATAATCGCCGCCGTCGGATCGAACACCAACACGCCACCCGCCTCCATCTCGCGCGTGAATCGCTCAAACGACGCATTCGCGACCGGCCCCGTCGCCCCCGCCCACAACATCTCCGGCTGCACCGCCGGCTTCACAGGCGTCGGCACGATCACCAGCGCAATCCCCCGCGCCGACAACTGCTTCCTGAAATCCAAGATCGCCGCCACCGGATCGCGCTGCCGCGGTGCCACTTCCTTCCCCCGCACGACCGTGTCCGCCGCACTATCCAGAAACCCCTTCCCGGTCACATGCCGCACGTCCGGCTCGAAGAAAAGCCATCCCTCCCGCCCGACGAAGACGCTCTCCACCGCCGATGCGCCGCCAACCGCCAACACCCGCTCCACCCCCGGCCGAACCGCCCGCGCCGTCGCGCTCCCCTCCTCCAACGCGATTTCAAACCCGTGCTGCCTCTGCCGCAACTCGCCGCCCGCCGCCAATCGCCGCCAAGCGCGCCACCCACCCGCCAACTGATCGATCATCGGCACTGCAATGACCGTCGCCAGAAACACCAGCACCGTGCTGATCGCCAGCGGGCGCGAAATCGCCGTGACGCCAACTTCCGCCTTCGCCTGCTCCTCCCGCGATTCATATTCTGTCGCCTGATCCATGCGTCTCAAAAAATAAAGTAGATGAACGGGTTATACGCCTGCGTCGAAAGCACCATCATTGCAATCCACAAAATCGCCGTCGCCCACGCGACCTTCCATGTCGGCAAACTCCGCGTGAAGTCCCATGTTTGCGGACTAAGCCAAGTCACCCCCGCGCATACTAGCATCGTCACGATGTAATACGGCTGATACACGATTCCCCGAACCACCCCCGCCGGCGCAGCCGTCGGCCCCATCCCCATCATCGCGCGACAATACTCCAGCGCCGACCGTAGATCCGCCGAGCGAAAGAAAACCCAAGCCACCGTCACCAGCACAAACGTGAACGCCACATTCACCCCGCGCGGCACGCCGTCGCCCAACAGCGGCCGCTTCCCCCGCGCCCGCTCCGCGATCAACAGTGCGCCGTGGATGCCGCCCCACACCACAAACGTCCACGCCGCCCCATGCCACAACCCGCCGATCAACATCACGATCGCGATGTTCACGTACGTCCGCCCGCGCCCGCGCCGGTTCCCGCCCAGCGGCACGTACAGATAATCGCGCAGCCACGTCGAGAGCGACAAATGCCACCGTCGCCAGAATTCCGTGATCGACGCCGATCGGTACGGCGAATCGAAATTCTTCGCGAACATGAACCCCATCATCAACCCGAGTCCCACCGCCATGTCCGAGTATCCGCTGAAGTCGAAGTAAATCTGAAACGCGTACGCCACCGCCCCGTACCACGCGTCCATCGCCCCAATCCCCGGCGTATCAAACAGCACGTCCGCCACCTTGCCGCATGGGTTGGCCAGCAGCACCTTCTTCGCCAACCCCAGCGCGAAGAATGTCACCCCGCGCGCGAACTTGGTCGTCGTATGCGTCCGCGACGCCAGTTGATCCGCCACATCGCTGTACCGGATGATCGGCCCCGCCACCAGTTGCGGAAACATCGACACGAAGCAGGCCAGGTCGATCAGGTTCCGCGTCGCCCGCGCGTGCCCGCGATAAACGTCGATCGTGTAACTCAGCGACTGAAACGTATAGAAACTGATCCCCAGCGGCAACACGATCCGCGCCGGCGTCACCACACTCTCCGCCAAACCCATCGACGCCGCGAGATGCGCATAAGAGTCCGCAGCGAAGTTGAAATACTTGAAGAACGCCAGCACGCCCACGTTGCTGGCGATCGACAGCACGATCGCCGCCCGCTGAAACCCGCTCCGCTCTCCTCCCACCGCCAGCGCCTCAACCGGCCCCTTCGACCAAGGAGTCCTCCGCGCAATCGCCAGCGCCGCCGCATAATCCACCACCGTCGTCCCAACCAGCAGAAGCAGAAACCGCGGATCCGCCCACCCGTAAAACAGATAGCTCAGCAGGGTCAGCGCCAAATGCCGCCGCCCGCGCGGCAGCACGTAATACACGCCCAGCGCCAGCGGCAGGAAATAGAAGAGGAACAGGTGGGAACTGAAGACCATGTCGCGCCGCCGCGATGGTACGCCATGCCCGCGCCCGCTGCCATTTTCCCCTCGCGCCGCGCAAGTGGCCGCCCGCGCCCGCCGCGCGTATAGTTGGGTATATGGAAATCAACCTGTTGGTGCTCGACGTCGGCAACACGCGCCTCGGCGTCGGCGTGTTCGTCGGTGGCGAGCTCGAATTCGTCAAGCGCCTCTCCCACGACGACAAGGACCAGTGGCCCGCGGTCATCCGCGAGGCCTGGGGCAAGATCGAAGGCCACGAAGAACCCGCCATCGCTGGCGCCAGCGTCAACCCCGCGGCCATGGAAGCCCTCGAACACGTAGTCAATCAGATCACCGCCCACAAGGTCGATTGGGTCGGTCGCGAGATCGACCTCCCTGTCCGCGTCCTCACCGAGCCGCCCGCCGAGACCGGCGTAGACCGCGTCGTCAACGTCGCCGCCGCCTACGAACAGCTCGGCAAGGCCTGCGTCGTCGTCAGCGCCGGCACGGCCATCACCGTCGATTGCTGCAACGACAAGGGTGACTTCCTCGGCGGCGCGATCGCCCCCGGCGCTACCATGATGCTCGACGCCCTCCACGAGAAGACCGCCAAGCTCCCCAAGGTCGATCTCGCCATTCCCCAGGGCGTCTTCGGTCGCAGCACGCCAGAGGCCATCCGACAAGGCGTCTATTTTGGCGTCCGCGGCATGGTGAAGGAACTGGTCGAGAACTACGCGACCGAGCTGGGTTTCTGGCCCGACCTCATCGCCACCGGCGGCGACGCCGCGCGCCTCTTCGAAGGGTGGGAACTCGTCCACGCGATCTCCCCTGACCTCACGCTCTACGGCATCGCCCTCGCCTACACCAATCACCACATCAAGCACGGCGACGAATGAACCGCGCCTACCTCCTGACCCCGCCGGGCGTCGGCGCGATCGCCGTCGTGCGGCTCATGGGTCCCCAAGTCAAGCCGTTCCTCGCAGCCCACTTCTCGCGCCCCGTTCCCGAAGGCCGTTGCGTCCACGGCGACCTCACCGACCGCGGCGATGTGCTGGATGACCCGGTCGTTGTAAGCTTCAACGGCGGCAATCGCGCCGACATCAGCTTGCACGGCGGCGAATGGGTGGTCCAATCTGTACTGGCCCTGGCCAGGAAGGAAGGATTCGAATTGAGCGAAGCGACGAACCAGCCCCCGATCCCCCTCGAAGCCGCCGACGGCGCTAACATCCTCGAGCGGGAAGTAAACGCCCACCTGCCGCTCGCCCGCACCGAGTTGGGCGTGCGCGTACTCCTCCACCAGCAAGCCGCTTGGGACGAGTTCATTCGCCGCGCCACGCCCGGCGCTGCCGAAGAGGCCCACCTCGCTCGCTGGATGCAGAAGGCCGAAGGACTCAAGGGAGAGATCGCAGCCATCCTCGCCGACAAAGGGCTCTGGTGGCTGCTCAACCCGCCGCGCGTCGCCATCATCGGCGCGCCCAACGTCGGCAAGTCCACGCTTGCCAATCGTTTATTCGCCCAGGAGCGCGTCATCACCGCCGATCTCCCCGGCACCACCCGCGACTGGGTCGGCGAGATCGCCAACCTCGACGGATTGGCGGTCATGCTCGTCGATACGCCCGGCATCCGGCAGACGGAGGATGCCATCGAATCTGAAGCCATCGCCCGCAGTGGTGAGCAGATCCTCAGCGCCGACCTCGTCGTCGTCGTCGTGGATGCCACGCGGCCGCTAGAGGGCGACCAAGCCGACGTCCTCGACGCCTGGCCCGACGCCCTGCGCGTCGTCAACAAGACCGACACCCCCACGCCGGCTTGGGACATCGTTCGGATCGGCGGCGTCAAGACCGTCGGCACCACCGGCAAAGGCGTAGACGACCTGCGCAAGGCCATCCGCTCGCGTTTCGGGATCGTCGCCGGAATGGATGAGAACTGGCCGCGCTGGTGGACGGCGCGACAACAAACGGTCCTGCAAGACGCCCTGGGCCGAGTTGAACTCGTCGCCCGCATGCGAGACGGCGACTAACGCCTAATGCCCGAACATCCGCGCGATGTCGTTATACGTCACCATCAGGAACACGCTGAGGATCAGCGCCAATCCTACCAACTGCGCCGCGTCGCGCGCCTTGGGGCTTAGCGGCTTGCCCTGGATCTTCTCGATGATCAGGAAGAGGAAGAGCCCGCCGTCCACGATCGGGATCGGCAGGAAGTTCACCACCGCCAGGTTCGCGCTGATCATCGCCAGGAACCAGACCAGCCAGTCGTTTCCCTTGAACGCGAACCGCGACCCCGCCTGCACGATGCCCAGCGGCCCCATCAGGTTCGACGCGCTCACGGTTCCGCCGAACATCCGCTGCAGCGTCACATAGAACTGCAGGATCAGGTCGCGCGTCTCCAGCACGCCCCAGCCCATCGCCGTTGCGGGGCTGGTCGTCTTGCGGATCGTGATCAACTCGTTCAGGAAGAGCGAAGTGCCAAGCCGGATCGAAGCGACCGTTTTCACTTCATTCTCGCCCAGCGCCAGCGTCCGCTCGATCGGCTTCTCACTGCCGACGGGCAGCAACGTGAGCGTGTGCTCGCCGGCCTTGGCTTGCAACGCACTGCGGACGTCGAACCACGTCTTGACGGGCGTGGCATCGACAGCCGTGATCAGCGAGCCGAGCGGAATACCATCCTTGACGTTATCCGCCGGGCTCTTCTTCAGCACCGCGCCGACGACGGGCGTCTGGTCCTCGTATCCCGGGGCTACGCCGACGCCTTTGCGACCCTTGTCGAGGTTGACGCTCGCCTTGATTTCCTTGATCTCAACGTCCTTGCCGTCACGCACCACGACGAAGTCGATCGTCTGGTCCTTCTGTCCCGCCTCGCCTACGCTTTTGATGAAGCCGGGGAGCGACACGTCCGGCGCGGCGTCGCCCGGTTGGCTGGAGGGCGTGTTTGGATTCCGCACTACCACCGACTTGATGACGTCGCCCGGCTTCATCTTGTTGAAGACCGGCGAGTCCTTCGACGCGATGTGCTCGACCCTCATTCGCGGCTGAAGCCCAGCGATGTTAAAGGGGACAGATGTAAGCGGGCTTGACTCAAAACGGGGGACGATTGCGACAATCTCGATCTTGCCGTCCTGCCGTTTCACGGTAATCGGGACCGGCTTCCCGCCTGATTTCTGGACAGCCTCGTCCAAGACGTAGAACTGATCCGGCTTCACGTCCGTCCCATTGACCTGCGTGATCACGTCACCCGGACGAATCGTGCGGAGCCCCGACAGCTCAAGATCCGGGCTCGCGGGCGCTTCGGGCCAATCGCGCTGCTTCAACCCTTCAAGCGCCGGAGACGGCCCGATGCCCAAAGCGAGGAACGCCTTCGAAGCCCCTTCGGGACGCGTCGGCTGCACGTCGATGGTCTCGATCTTCCCCGTGCGGACGCGCTCCACCATCATGCGAATCGGTTCGTCCGCCGACGCGAGCGCGGTGTTCAGGCTGATCTTCGTGAAGTCCTGTTGCGGCTGACCATTAAATGAGAGAATTTTGTCGCCAACTTCAAGCCCCGCCTGTTGCGCGGGCGAGCCTGCATAGATGTTCCCTACCACCGGCGCTGGTGCGTGGAAGCCCATCATGAACAGCCCCATGAAGAGCAGGGCGGCCAGGATGATGTTCATGATCACGCCGGCGGACACCACCAACATCCGCTGCGGGATCGTCTTTTTGTTGAAGGCGCGGGGATCTTCGGCGTCGGCGCTGGCCTTCATGTCGTCCTGGCCGAGCATCTTCACGTAACCGCCGATCGGGATCCAGGAGAGGCGGTATTCGGTCTCGCCGAGCCCGATCTCAGCCGCGGCACGGTCTTTCTGCGCGTCGGTGTATTCGAGCTTCTCTTTGAGTTCGATGGCTTGGGGGTGCTGCTTATCGAGATGGGCGATGACGCGCTTGTCGTACTCCGCCCGCGTGTTGCCGAGCTTCCAGCCAATGCCTTTGCGGAAGGAGACGACCGCGTGACCCATCCCCACCGCGAACTGCTCAACCTTGATCCCAACCCACTTGGCGGCGAGGAAATGGCCCAGCTCGTGCCAGAAGATGACAAAGCCGAACCCGATGACCAGCATCAAGATAGAAAGGGCGTTCGAAAGGTGTTCCATTATTTCTGTGATCCGTAATCTAGGAAAGGGTGGCGCGCGATTCTCTCAATTCTCTCGGATGAAGGCTTCCGCCGTCTTGCGCGCCCAGCGGTCGGCCTCCATGAGATCGTCCAGCGACGGGGAAGCCTGAACCGCGTGACGGGCAATTGTATGCGAGACCGCTCGCGAAATCATGCCGAAGGGGATCTTCCCGGACGTAAAGATTGATACGGCGGACTCGTTGGCTGCGTTCATTACCGCCCCCAGCGTGCCGCCTCGCCGGGCGACGTCTCTGGCGATGTCTAAGGCGGGGAAGCGCTCCGGATCAGGCGGGTGGAAGTTCAGGCTGAACGGCTGAGTCAGGTCGAGCTTGCGGCTATTCGAGGGGCGGCGCTCAGGATACGTCAGGGCATATTGGATGGGCGTCCGCATATCCGGCGGGGAGAGCTGGGCCAGGACGTTGCCGTCGTTAAACTCAACCATGGAATGCACGACCGATTCGGGGTGGATGACGATGTCGATCTGCTCGGGCGGCAGGTCGAACAGCCAGCAGGCTTCGATCAGTTCCAGGCCCTTGTTGAACATGGTGGCGGAGTCGATGGTGATCTTGCTCCCCATTTGCCAGGTGGGGTGCTTGAGGGCGTCGGCGAGGGTGGCATTTTCGATCTTGTCAGCCGGGGCATTGCGGAAGGGTCCGCCTGAGGCGGTGAGGATGAGACGTTTGATCTCGCGGGGTTGGCCGCACTGCATGGCCTGGAAGATGGCAGAGTGCTCGGAATCGACGGGGAGGATGGGGACGTTGTGCCTGCGGGCGAGCGGAATCAGGATCGAGCCGGCGACGACGAGGGATTCCTTGTTGGCCAGGGCGAGGATCTTGCCGGTCTCGACAGCGGCAAAGACGGCGGGGAGCCCGGCAGCGCCGACGACGGCGGCGAGGACGAGGTCGATGTCGTCGCGGCGGACCATCTCGGCCATGTCGGCATAGAGCTCGGGGCCGGGGGAGGGGAGTTCTTTGCGAATCTGGGCGAAGGCGCTGGGGTCGGTCACGGCGACGGATTTGGGTTTGTAGCGGGCGATCTGCTCGAGCAGTTTTTTGGATTGCGAGTGGCCGCTGAGGGCGGCGACCTGATAATCGGGGCCTAAGTGATCGATGACGTCCAGGGCGTTGACGCCGATGGAGCCGGTGGAGCCGAGGATGGCGATTCGTTTGGGCAAGAGCGTGGCAATATAGGAGAGGATGACAATGCCCACAAGAATGCGGCTGAGGTTATGCAACGCGATGTGATCGGTTAAACTCCCACCCGTCAGGGTTTCCAAACCACGGGTGCAGCGATGGCAGAAGCGGCGGGTTGGTATTACGCGGTCGGTGGACAGCGGCAGGGGCCGGTGGGGTTTGAGCAATTGCGGCAACTGGCATTTTCCGGACAGATCGGGGCGAACGATCTGGTTTGGTGCGAAGGGATGGCGGACTGGCAGGCGGCGCATACGGTCGCAGGGTTGGGCCAGCCGCGGGTTACGACGCCGCCACCGCCGCCGCCGTCGCAGTATGGGTATTACGGGGCTGCGCCGATGGGATATGCGTCGGCGATGCCGTCGGGGCAGAGTTACAACGGGATGGCGATCGCGGGGTTTGTATTGTCGCTGACGATTCCGCTGCTGGGGCTGATCTTCTCCTGGATCGCGCTGAGCGGGATCAAGCGGACGGGGAACGAGGAAGGGAAAGGGCTGGCGATGGCGGGGATGATCATCAGCATTGTGTTCCTGTCGCTGGGGTGTTTGTGGATCATCGGGGTGATGACCTGCATGGGTGCGGCGACGCGGTTTTGAGACGGAGCAATGAGCTGGGGCGGGGAAAAATGTTCGCTGATCTCTGCTTTGCGAGAGGGAGTGGAGATAAGGGTTGATCGGATGAGGAGTTGAGGACGAAACGGAGGGGAGGCGGGCGGGGGGAAAGTGAGGGTTTTTCGCGGGTTTGTGAAGAGTTTTCGCGGGTTTGAGGGGGTGAATTGCAGGGGGAATCGGGGGAGTTTTTGGGTGGTCGATGGGTGAGCGCGTGGATGAGGGGTTGGACGAAATGTGACGCGGAGGCGCGGAGACGCAGAGCATAAGAGTGGCTTCGATTCGCGCCGGCGCGCGGGGGTGTGGCGCGGTGTGGTTTTTTGTGGCGCGGGGTGGGCGCGCGGTGAGATGGCGCGCGTGGGCGCTAGTGCGGGTGGTCGGGTTGTTGCTGCGCATAGCGCGTCCTCCCTATTACTTGCGGTGGTGCGCGTTTGGGACCACGTTTGCGCATCGCGCGGAGTGGAATGTGGGTTTTTCGGGTGGGAATGGGGGAAGAGTTTTTTATTTTTCAGGCATGGGGGGGTGCGCGGCGAGACGTTGGGCGGGCGGGGTGGTTGTGGCGGGGACAGCGAATTCATTGCCTCAGTTTGTTTCCTTGCTCTCACGTCGTTACACTAAAACCGATCATGTCGATGACCTACACAAACGGGGTGTGAACAAATGGTGGGTCCAATCTGGTATTACGTAGAGGGCGGGCAGTCCATCGGACCCGTTTCTTTTGATCTACTCCGACAGATGGTCGAGCAAGGCCGATTAAGCGCCAACGATCTTGTTTGGCGAGAGGGTGCGCCGGATTGGCAAGTTGCTTGTACGGTTCCAGGGTTGGTGCCGCCGGCGCTGGGCTATGTGGCACCAGCAACCCATGAGGGATCTGTCCCGAGGGACCCGCTTGAGGACTTGGCTGCAGCCCAGCATGGCGGTTATGCCGGGACTCCTGACTATTACGGTGGGTCCGGTGCAACATCAAAAGCATATCATGGACGACGTCCAGTCGGTCAGAGTCAACAGGGCATGGCCATCGCGGGGTTCGTGTTGTCGCTGACGGTGCCGTTATTGGGATTGATTTTTTCGTGGGTCGCGTTGAGCGGGATGAAGCGAACTCGCAATGAGGAGGGAAAAGGGTTTGCGACGGCAGGATTGATAATCAGCTTGGTATTCGTTGGACTGGCGTGTCTATGGATCATCGGATTAGTTTCGTGCCTCGGGGCCGGGCTGCACGTTTCGGGTCCCTGATCGGCATGGGTTACGAGGGAGCGAAGACACAAGCTGCGAGAAGTTCGTTTCGCCTTGTGCCTCATTCAGACCAGCGGATGCGGTTTGAAGAACCTGTCGCAGGCGGGAGTTACCAGGCTGATGATTAGGAGGGCCAGGTAGGGGCCGTAGGAGATGGAGACGTAGAGTTGCATGGAGGCGGCTAGGACGCCTACGAGGAGGCCGTAGAGGATTCTGGCGCGGCGGGCCATGGGCCTGAGGGCGGGGGCGGTGGCTAGGAAGAAGATCATCAGGAGCATGGGGCCGATCATGATCTCGTAGTTGGCGAAGGTGATGGCCTTGGCCCAGCCGACCTGTTCGAAGCGTGGGCCGGCGGCGGAGAGGACGGAGTGGGAGCGGAAGGGGAACCAGCGGAAGTCGGGGCCATTGTCGGTGATGCGGATGGGGATGGGGAGGGTCATGAGCGCTAGAAAGGCGCCGGCGAAAGTGGAGAGGGGGACGCGGAAATCGATGATGCCGCGATAGAGGAGGAAGAGGCCGCCGATGATGATGGCGACGGCGCAGGTGGCGCCGATGGGGCCGGGTTGGCCGCCGATGATGAGATCTTCGAGCGGTGGCATGTCGTCGCGGAGGAGGGATTCGAGGCTGGCCCAGGATCGGCCGGGGCGTTTCTGGCCGGAGGTGTAGGCGAAGAGGCGGACGGAGGCGGGTTCGAGGAAGAGGGCATCCGCGCCTTCCACATGCGGCGTCTTGAGGTAGCCCTCCTTCATGTAGGCGTGGGGCGGGAGGGACGGGGGGGCGGCCTTGGCGAGATCGCCGGTGAAGCCGCGGTGGCGTTGGAGGACGCCGACGGGGGTGAGCATCTGATCGAAGGCGACGACCAGGAGGAGGTAGGTGACGAGGAGCGGGTGGATGCGTCCGGAGCCGACGCCGCCAAGCAGCCACATGAGGATGACGAGGAAGATGGAGGCGACGATGGGGATGGGCCAGAGGTCGAAGTGTCCGTTGCCGCCGGAGGAACCGGAGAGGAGGTGGGCGGGGAGCATGAGCCAGAGGAGGACGACCATCCAGAGGGTGTGGGCGGGGTGGAGCTGTCGGCCTCGTGCGCCGACGCGGCGCCAGACTTTGAGGGCGAGGAAGGTGGCAGGGATCATGACGAGGAGGACGAGGAGGGCGCGCCAGCCGTAGAGGAGGAGGCCGGTGACGGCGGGGAAGCCTGCGCCCATGAGGCAGGTGGCGTAGAAGCGCGAGACACCGACGCCGCTGCGGAGCGCGGCGCGCGGGGCGGCGCGGACCTCGGGGACGTCTGCGGGGGAGAGGGGGAGGGCGGTGGTGGGGGCGAGGTTACTCAAGCATTGGGGATTATGGGGGAAGGGGCGGGGAGGGGACAAGGTTGCACGTGCGAGGAATCGATATGGGCAAGCCGTTCCAATGCGGGCGATTTCCGTAAAGATATGCTGTACAATTCGTCTATGATTGTCGATAATTACCTACGTATTGTACAGGATGAATCGTGGCAGACCCCAAGAAGCAAATCATTTCCCTGGCCCGCAAACGGGGCGTTCTTCGCGCCCGGGACCTTGAGCCGTTCGGCATTGCACGCCGCGTCCTGTCGGAGATGACCGAGAAGGGCATGCTCCTCAGAACTGGCCGGGGACTGTACGTACTCGCGGGGGCTGAGGCGAGTGAACATCATTCGCTTGCCGAGGCCCAAGCCCGCGTTCCCGCCGGGGTTGTCTGCCTCCTCTCGGCGCTGCGCTTCCACGGCCTGACGACGCAAAACCCGTGGGAGGTGTGGATGGCGGTCACCCCGGCGAGCCGTCGCCCCAAGGTCGACAATCCGCCGCTCCGCATC
Source organism: Phycisphaerales bacterium (assembly GCA_028291615.1). Lineage (GTDB taxonomy): Bacteria > Planctomycetota > Phycisphaerae > Tepidisphaerales > Tepidisphaeraceae > RYN-433. Next base: position 14,821 of record JAQGHM010000295.1, read on the forward strand.
GTTCGTTTCTCGGGCAAACCCTTCACCGACGGCATCGAGCATCATCCCATTGACGGGGTACCAGTCCGCGTTTACTCGCCCGCGAAAACCGTGGCGGACTGTTTTCGATATCGAAACAAGATTGGAATTGACGTCGCGATCGAGGCGCTCCGCGATGTCTGGCGGCGGAAGCGGGCGACGGCCGATGAGATCTCGCACTTCGCCGCAGTGTGCCGGGTGACAAACGTGATGCGACCTTACGTTGAGAGCCTCCTCGCATGAGCAAGTCGGGACGAAACGTCGCGGCCTCGGTCAGGGCTCGGCTCTTGAACGAGGCGAAACGCGCGCGGACCGACTACAACCAGCTTCTCATCCGTTATGCGATCGAACGACTCCTCTACCGCCTTTCGGTTTCGCGGTATCGAGAAGCATTTGTCCTGAAGGGCGCCCTGCTATTCTCAATCTGGCAGGGGTCTCCGCATCGGCCGACGCAGGACGTTGACTTTCTCGGCTTTGGCGAACGGACGCCGGCGCGACTCGAAGCTATCTTCCGCGAGCTTTGCATGCTGGAGGTGGAGAACGATGGTCTTGTCTTCGATCCCGCTTCCGTGCGCGCGGAGGAGATTCGCACGTTCGACGAATACGGTGGCTTGCGGTTGACGGTTGGATGCAGGCTTGGCGGCGCCAAGCTAAGAGTGCAGGCGGACGTGGGGTTTGGCGATGCGATGACACCGGGGGCCGTCGATGCCCTTTATCCGCGGCTCCTGGAGGAGTTTCCGCAACCGAGTCTCCGCATCTATTCGAAGGAGACGGTCATCGCCGAGAAACTTGAAGCGATCGCGAAGCTCGGGATGTTAAATACGCGGTTTAAGGATTACTACGACCTGCATTTCCTTGGTCGTACTTTTGATTTTGACGGGGCAATGGTGGTCGCCGCGATCTCGGCAACTTTCGAGCGGCGCGGCACACCGTTGCCCGACGGACTTCCCATGGGACTTACGCGTGCCTTTGCGACTGACGTGCTGAGGGCCGGACAGTGGGCGGCATTTCAGCGAAGGCTAGGCGAAGCGCCGGGTCGGGAGTCGCTCGAAAATGTCGTTGCCGCGC
>JAQGHM010000354.1 GCA_028291615.1 Phycisphaerales bacterium
TCGTGTACCGACTACGACCCCTTCCTCGTCTCCTTTCCAGACGTCCTCGAGCGCATCCGCACCCAATACCCCAATCGCACCCAACAGCAGCGCCACCCCCGCCATCAGAACCTCGTAAACAAATTCCCCTTGACAAACGAGATGAGTAACTCTAATAAATAGAGTACTCTAACAAGGAGCCATATGAGCCAGGCGCAACAGGCAAGCGATGATCTCCACTATGTCCGCCAAGCCGTCGATCGACGCGACCGCCCGCGGAACATGCCCACGCCCATCGCGTGGACCGTCGCGATCTACGTGCTCGTCGGGTACTCGCTGCTCGATATCCGCCCCGATTGGGCTGGCATATTCCTTGCCGTTGGCGGAATGGCGATGGGCATCGTCTTTCCGCTCATCGGTCGAAGGACGGCGCGGCAGGAAGGTGAGTTCGACCGTGCCGAAGCGATGCGGATCAACCTCCACTGGCTCAGCATCCTGCTCGCGATCGTCGGCGTGATCGCGCTGGGCGTCGCGCGGCACGTCGACGGTCAAACGATCGGACAATACATCGCCCTGACCATCGGCCTGATTTATTTCCTGGGCGGCGTCCACTTCGACCGCAACCTGCTTTGGCTCGGCCCCCTGCTGATGGCCGGGGCTATCGCGATCACCTACGTGCCCCACTACGGCTGGACGGCGCTGGGCGCGCTGGTGGCGCTGGGTCTGGTCGTACCAACCTGGTTCAGGACACGATCGGCAGCAACGGTCTAGGGGGCATTCACTCATGCGGAATCCGAATACGCCATCGACTCAGGCGCACAATGCCGCCGGGCTTGATCGCCTCGATCCAGTGCTCCAGCATCGCAGCCGCCTGGGCGCGTGCGTCTTGTTAAGCACCGTTGACGTCCTGAGCTTCTCCCGCCTCAAAGCGCTGCTGGGCGAGACCGACGGCAACCTGGGCGCGCAGCTCCGCAAGCTCGAGGAGGCCGGCTACGTCACGGTCAATAAAGAGTTCGAGAAACGCAAACCGGTGAGCTGGTACTCGCTCAGCCCCACCGGCCGGGCCGTGCTCAAAGAACACCTGGGTGGACTGGAAGCCCTGATCAAAGCAGCAGGCATGTAGATTAAAATGACCGCAACCCTCCACCATCGTCCACCGTTTAGCCGGCCCGCTTGCGGGCCGTGTCCCGGCGCTCCGTCCGTGAAGAACGCGCTCCTATTTAACCGCCAGCGCATCCTCGCCTACAATCCCGCCACGATGCGAACCTTCGACTCCCTCAGCGAACGGGAAATCCTGGCCCTGGCGATCGGACAGGAAGAACAGGACGCCCGCGTCTACGCCGATTTCGCCGACGGCCTGAAAGCGAATTTCCCCGCCACCGCCGAGATGTTTCGCACCATGCAGGCGGAAGAAGACGGTCACCGCCGCCGCCTGTTCGAACTGTACCGGCAGAAGTTCGGCGAGCACATCCCGCTCATCCGCCGCGAGGACGTGAAGGGGTTCATCAAGCGCCGCCCGGTCTGGATGAACCGCCCGCTGGGCCTCGACGTGGTGCGCAAGCAGGCGGCGCTGATGGAACTCGAGACGCGGCGATATTACGAGCGCGCCGCCGCCCGTTCGACCGATGCGTCCGTCCGCGAGCTTCTAGGCACCCTGGCCAACGAAGAGCGCGGACACGAAGCCCTGGCGGATCAACTCGAGCGCGAGAAGCTGCCGCCCAACGTCCGCGCCGAGGAAGACGCGACCAGCCGCCGCCTGTTCGTGCTGCAAGTCGTTCAGCCGGGTTTGGCGGGCCTGATGGACGGCAGCGTTTCGACGCTCGCCCCACTGTTCGCCGCCGCGTTCGCCACGCATGACACGCACCAGACGTTCCTAGTCGGCCTGGCAGCATCGATCGGGGCGGGCATCTCGATGGGTTTCGCCGAAGCGCTCTCCGACGATGGTTCGCTGACCGGCCGCGGAAGGCCCCTGATGCGCGGAATCGTCTGCGGGTTAATGACAACGCTCGGCGGGATCGGACACACGATGCCTTACCTGATCCCGCACTTTCAAACGGCAACCACTGTAGCAATCGCGGTGGTGATCCTGGAACTGGGGGTCATCGCCTGGATCCGCCACCGCTTCATGGACTCGCCGTGGATCGCCGCGACGATCCAGGTAATCATCGGCGGAGCGCTGGTCTTCCTGGCCGGCATGCTGATCGGCAAGGCGTAAGCGAATCGCTAGTCCGACCGACCGGGCGGGCCGAGGATCGCGCCGCGAATGGTCTGGGGCGCATCTTGGCGCGTGACGGGCGCTGACCGGTTGCTGTCGGCCAGGCGGATGTAACGGGCCACCGAAGCGGCAAGGATCGAGATCAGCAGGATGCCCAGGTTCACGCGCATCCAGCCGATAGGCCGATCCGGCGGGCGACGCGGAACCGTCAGCATCAGGGCGATTCCCAGCGCCAGGATTCCCAGGCCCGTGTGAATGACCGCCGCCCAGAGCATGCCATCCTGCGGGTTGGCGGTATACGCATTCCATTGACGGAAAATCGAGGTGGCGCCGCTGACCAGCAGCAGGATGGCGCTGGGCCAGATCACGCGCTTGAAGACCCACCGAGCCTTGCCGAACACGGTCAGTTGCTGCTCGGTCTTCAGATCCTCAACGGCGATTGGCACGACGAACTCGAAGAACAGCGTCCCCCCGACCACCAGCGTGGTACAGACGATGTGCAGCCAGCGCATGGAGACAAAGAGGAAGTGCCGCAGCCATTCATCGATCATCGATCGGGCTCCTCATGCCCCGCCTTTTACGTGACAGCGATTAGAGCATTCCCACTAATCGTGTCAATTCTGGGCTAATTTCTCTACCGGATGGGTCGTCGCAGTCTTGGCCGGGTGGTTCCGGAGCGCCTGGTCGTGGACATACTTGAGAGCAGACGCCAGGAGGACGGTGATGAAGAGGATGACCAGGTTGATCATCGCGCCGGTGCGGTGCCACTTGGGAGGTTGCCTGGGCGCAAGCAGGAGGAGCGCGATCACCATCGCGGTCAGCCCGAGGAGCATGTGCGGGCCCCAGAGGGCATGGGTCAGCGGCCGGTCAAGCCGGTAGTCGTCCCAATTCCGCCAGGTATTGAATGCGCCGGTCACCAGTAGCAACAATACGCAGGTGTGGATCACCATCTTGAACGCCCGGCGGCAGCGCAGAAAGACCGCATCGCGCGAGGCGGCGTCGGCTTGGGCAAGGCCCAGCGGGAGGATCACGCGCATGAAAAACGTGCCGCCGATCGCGAGAATCGCGGCAATCACGTGCAGCCATCGCGAGAGGATTATCAAGACCGCCATCAATCAACTCCTGTGCCAGGAACCCAGGCCACGCCGCGCCGCCGACTATAATGATCTGGCACAGAAGGGATAGTCGTTACAGTGCACGCCGGCGATCGGCGGCCGGTTGTCGTCGGTATGGCTCGGTTTCGCACTTTGGCGTTTGCCGAACGTATGCTTGACCCAATGCTCCGCGCGGTGATCTTCGACCTGGGCGACACGCTGCTCGATTTCGAGCCGATGGACACGCGCGCCCTCTTCCGCAGCGCCGCGCGCCTGACGTACGACAACCTCGCGGCGCGGGGCGCGGCCATGCCGCAATTCGAGCGCTACACCCGCGTCTACTTCCGCGGCGTCAAATGGTCCTACCTCTGGGCCAAGCTGCGAAGGCGGGAATTCAATTCGCTCGACCTGCTCCGCAAGTTCCATCGTCGGATGGGCCTGCCCGCCGACGAGGAATTGCTGCGCGAGATGGCGTGGCTGTGGTACGAACCGGTCATGGCCCATACGCGCGTCGAAGAGAACCTCGGACCGACCCTTGCCGGCATTCGCGACGCGGGCCTGCGATTGGGGGTGATCTCGAATACGTTCGTCCCCGGCTTCGTGCACGATCGACATCTGGATATGGCGGGGCTTCTACAATTCCTGCCGGTGCGGATCTATTCGAGCGAAGTGGGTTATCGCAAGCCGGATCGCCGCATCTTTGAGGCGGCCTTGTCGCGCCTAGGTGTGAAGGCCAGCCAGACGCTCTTCGTCGGGGACCTGATCAAGACCGACATCATCGGCGCGCGGCGGATGGGGATGCAGACCGCGCTCAAGCAACCCTTCGCTAATCTCCGCCCTCATCGCATCGCCGATCACGTGGTCCGCCGAATCGCAGACCTGATCGAACTGCTGCCGGCGCTTTCGCCCCCCGCACGGGTCTGATCGCGGCACGCACCTTGCTGGATCAACTGCGATTTATTCACAAGGAGCAAGTGCATGAGCAAACGCAGCAATAAAAAAGGCGCGTCTGATGATCCCTCTTCCGCCCCGGAATCAGGCGACGCTCAGACGAGCGGACGCAACCGGGGCCAGATGGCTGAGCCCGGTCCATCGCAATCCGATCAAGACGTGAAAGACAAATCTGACGACCGCACCGGTGAAGCCTTTGAATCCGGCCGACAAGATGCCGCGCCGCGCACCGGCTCGTCGCTCAGACCAGTTGATCCAAACCGCTCAGCCCGAGCACCTCATACGTGAAGAACGGCTCGACATAAGGGACGCCTATGCGCCCGCCGAAGTAACCGTTCAATGTGCGCACCATCGTCGGCACTTCGCCCGCGGCGTTGCGCGTGAACTGCGACGCGTAACAGGCGACCGCCTCCATCTTGCGATCGATCTCATTTGTGATGTCGATGCAGAAGGTCGGGTTGAAGTTCATCCGCAGGTGCGTGCAATAGTAGTAGATGATGCGCTTGGGATAGAACGGATCGCCGGGAATGTCGGTCTTGGTGAGCTTCGCGTCAAAGCGGGCGTCTTCGCCGATCCGAGTCACGGCAACATGGTCGGGATGGGCGTCGATCGGAAAAGGCAAAAACAGCCAGTCCGGGCGATGGAAGCGAATAACCGCGGCAACCTTATGCCGGGCCTCGATCGAATGCACCACTTGCCGATTGGGCAGCCCGATTAGCGTGCGCCCGACCCCGAGAATCTTCGCCGCGGCCGCCGCCTCCTTCGCCCGCTTTTCGGGCGTCCCGAACGGAGTGGGTTCGCCATTGGTCATGTCCACAAGATGAACGCGGTGCCCTTGTGATACGAGCCGGGCGATCGACCCGCCCATACCCAGTTCCTGATCGTCCGGATGCGGCCCAATCACCAGAATCGATGCCATGAGCACGGTTGTAGAGCAAGAGACGAGAATGAGAAAGCGGGAAATGGGAGGAAATCGGGGAAATGCAAAATGCAAAATGGGAAATGCCTTACGGACCCGTGGCTCCGGTTTGTCTTACATTTTT
>JAQGHM010000375.1 GCA_028291615.1 Phycisphaerales bacterium
CATTAACCGGCGTTCCGCCTTTTTTTATTCAAAAATTCTTCGTGTACTTCGTGATCTTCGTGGTTCAACTCTTCATTTCACCGCCGTCCGCCGCGCCAGGTCTTCCTTCAGGTACGTCTTAAACGTCGGCAGCCCCTCCTTCTCCCACTTCGCCTCGATCGCCTGCGCCACCGTCTGGTTCAACTCCATCAATTGCCGAAACGCCTGGTACTCCCGCGACGTCGGCCCCGGGCAGCAGTGCGCATCGTGCGTGTCGGCCCGAAACAGACATCCTTGTCGGTCCGGTCGCTTCTCGATCGCCAGCTTCATATGCGGGTAGAATCGGTTCCCCAACCTCAGCAGTATCCGCGCCCCGCCTCCCTCTCCCTTGGTTTCGAAAACGGCGCTGTCGTAGAAGGATTCGTCCTTCAGCGCTCTCAGCGTTTCCAAGCGTGACCTCACCGCTGATGGAGGCGCATCGTCAAACGCAACCTTCAGGTACGCGTCGATCGCACGCCACACCACCGCCGGTTCCGGCCACCGCATGCTGTCACCGCCTTTCCAACTCACCCTCCGCGATACGTTGGAAGTCGATTTTTAACCTTGCACGTCTCCACCCATGACTATAATCGAACGCAGGCGAAACGAGGAATTGCCCAATGTCGGAAAATGGTGGCCGCGCGGTCCTGGTCGTGGAGGATGACCCCGAGATCAATGAGCTCGTCGGGGCCTACGTGCAGATCGCCGGCTTCGAATATCAAAGTGCCCTGAACGGCACGCAGGCGGTGGAAAAAGCCCACCGCAACCATCCCGCCCTGATCGTCCTGGACATCATGCTCCCCGACTTCGACGGCTTTGAGGTCGCCCGCCTCCTCAAGTGCGAAGCCGACACTCGCGGCATCCCCATCGTCATGCTCACAGCTTTGGACCGTGAAGAGTACCGCCAGCGCGGCAAGATCGCCGGCGCTTCGGCTTACCTGACCAAACCGTTCGACCCAGACCGCCTGCTCCAGGCAATCAGGGAAAACGCCAGGACGAACGGTCACCCATAGAGGTGATTCACGTCAACCATCGCATACACACCTTCGCCAGCATAAACAGCACGAAAAACCCACCCACGTCCGTCACCGTCGTCGCGAAAATCGTCGCCGACTGCGCCGGATCGAATCCCAGCTTCTTCATGATGAACGGGATCGCTGCCCCGCTGATGCCAGCCAGCGCGTGATTGATCACCAGCGCCACCCCCACCACGCCGCCCAGCGCCACGCTCGGCCCCCAGCCCGCCTTCGAATGATGCCACACCAGCGCCACCGCCGCCGTGATCAACCCCACCACCACGCCCGTCGCCAGCCCCACGATCAACTCCCGTAGCAGCACGTGCCGCAGCAGCGCCCGATCCACCTTGCCCACCGCCAGCCCGCGGATCGATACCGCCATCGCCTGCGCCCCCGCATTACCCCCCATCCCCGCCACGATCGGCATGTAAATCGCAAGTAGCGTCAAACTTTTCAGCGTATCTTCAAACGCCCCCACCACAGACGCCGCCAGAAACGCCGTCCCCAAATTCACCACCAGCCACCACACGCGCATCCGGAAGCTGAACTGCCACTTGCTCGTCAGGCGCTCCTCGCCGCCCGCGCCGAACATCTTCTGCACGTCCTCGGTCGCCTCTTCCTGCAGCACGTCCACCACGTCGTCCACCGTCACGATTCCCACCAGCCGGTTCCGCGCGTCCACCACCGGCATCGCCATGTAGCCGTACTTGTCGAACAGCCGCGCCACCTCTTCCTGGTCCATCGTCGCCGGTAACGCGCTGACGTTGGGGATCATGATCTCCCCCAGCTTGCGACTGGGCTTGGCGAGGATCAGGTCACGCATCGACAGCACGCCGAGCAGGTGCCCGCGGCGATCGACCACGTAGACGTAAAACATCTGCTCGATCTCTTCGCTGATCCGCCGCAGTTCCTCGATCGCCTGCTGCACCGTCAGCGACTCTTCCAGCGCCGTGACGTCCGGCGTCATGATCCCGCCGGCCGTGTCCGGCGGATACTGCTCCAGGCTGCGCGTCTCCGCCGCCTCCAGCGCCGCCATCTCATTGACCAGTTGATCGTGCAGCGGCGCCGGGATGTGCTCCAGGATGTCCACCCGGTCGTCCGGGTCCATCGCCTCCAGCACCATCGACGCCTCGGGGACCTCCATGTCCGCGATCACGCTCGCCGCCAGCGTCGCGTCCATCTCGGAGAGGATGTGCGCCGCCGTCTCCGGGTCCAGCGCCTCGGCGACGTCCGCCGACATCGCCGGCGTCATCCGCTCCATCACCGCCGCCCCATCCTGCGCAGGCAAATCCTCGATCCGCTCCGCCGTCGCCTCCGCCCGCTCCACCTCCGCCTCGCGCGCATCGTGATCGACCGCCGCCGAGCCGTGCGGCCCGGCAGACTTCTCGTCACGCTCGATCTGGTCTTCGTCGCGCACGTCCACTGTTCCCTCAATCCCCAATCAGCAATTCACAATCGGCAATCTCGCCTAATCCAGCGCCGCATACCAGAACAGCGCCACCGCTTCCTTCACCAGGTCGTGGTTGCTGTCCCGGTGCGTGTCGAGGCCAGTCAGGTCGAAGCTGCCCTTGGCCAGGAAGTGCGCCGCCGGTGCGTTGTTGGTCAGCGTCGTCGCCGTTACCGCCCGCAGCTTCATTTCCCGAGCGTGCGCGACGATCTGAAACAACAGCGCGCTTCCCAATCCCTGTCGCCGATACTCGTAATCCACCCGCACGTCGATCAGTTCCAGCGTCTTCTTCTCGGCGTTCAATCGCGCCGCCGCCAATGCCATCACGTTGCCGCCGTATTCGACCGCCAGCGCGATCCCATCCTCCACGCCTTCCAGCACCTGCTTGAGCATGAACCGCTCGTCATCACTCACCGCATTGGCGTCGATCCGCTTCTCGCGCAGCGGCCGCTCTTCCAACCGCCAACTCACCGCCAGCCCTTCCCCCGCGCGCTCGACGTGCAGGTAATCCGCCGACTCGATCGTGCCATCCAGATCGAGCAGGTGATCCAGGTCTGCGAGTTGTGCCGCGCGGATCTCCATAAATGGGAAAATAGCACATCGGCCGGTACACTTCGACGGCGAGGCCGCTTCAACGGCTGGGAATTCTTCTCCCGCGAGGAATCATATGCCCTCAATCGACATGCCGCTGGAGCAACTCCGGCAATACAAACCCCCGCTCTACCGCGAAGGCGACTTCGAGTCCTTCTGGGAAACCACCACCGCCGAAGCCCTCAAGCAACCGATCAACGCCGAGCTGATCCCCTACGATCTCCGCACCAAAGGCGTCGTCTGCTACGCCGTCCGCTTCGACGGCTACCGCGGCGCCCCGCCGCAGCAGGGGGGGCAAGGCGGTCAGGCCGGCCGCATCGCCGGCTGGTACGTCCGCCCCGAATCGCGCGGCAAATTCCCCGGCGTCTGCATCTATCACGGTTACAGCGGACGCGGCGCACGCCCCCTCGACATGCTCGCCCTCGCCGCCCAGGGCATCTGCGTCCTCTCCATGGATTGCCGCGGCCAGAACGGCCAATCGCAAGACGCCGCCGCCTACCCCGAAGGCCACCAGATCGGCTGGATGACGCAGGGCATCCGCGACCCGCGAAATTACTACTACCGCTACCTCTACGCCGACGCCTTGCGCTCGCTGGAACTCCTCGCCCACCGCGACGAGGTCGATCCCAAGCGCCTCGCCATCACCGGCGCAAGCCAGGGCGGCGGCCTAAGCCTCGCCGTCGCCGCCCTCTCCGATCGGCCGCTCCTCGCCCTCCCCGATATCCCATTCCTATGCGATTATCGCAGAGCCATAGAAATCTCCCCCGCCGGCCCATACTCCGAGATCCCCGCCTTCCTCAAGAGCTTTCCCCACCTCTACGAGACCGTCATCCGCACCCTGAGCTACTTCGACAACGTCAACCTCGCCCCCTGGATTTCCTGCCAGACCATCGTCTCCAATTGCCTCTGGGACGACGTCTGCCCCCCCAGCACGATCTTCGGCGTCTACAACCACATCACCGCCGACAAACGCATCGACCTCTACCCCTACCACAAGCACGAAGTCCCCTACGAGCAATCCGAAACCCGCTTCCGCGCAATCATCGAGACGCTGCGTCCGTAGTGAAAATCCCCGGTGGGGCAGACATTCTTGTCTGTCATGGGCGGGTGAGTGGGGCCATTCCTGGCCCCCGAACCCGCCCATCATTTGAGAGCCGGCACGTTCAAACCAACGTCACAATCACAGTATAAAGATCGAACTTCGACCCCGTCCCATCCGGATTCCCACCAGCCGAATTCGAGTTGTCGCCGAACACCGGAATCAACTTCCCATTCGCAAACGCCACGCCCTGGTAATCGCCGTAATCAAGGTCATCGCTCTTGGTCGCGTTCCCGCCCGCCTGGTTCGACATATTCCCCATCCGCACGTTTGCCAGCACGCTGGTCCCGTGCGTCACGCTCACCGTGCCCCACACTTCGCTGGTGTTATTCCCCACGCTGTTCCGCGCATCGCGCCAGGTGATTCCGACGTTCCCGGTCGATTGATCCACCGCCATCGCCGGCAAGAACTGGCTCTTATTCGTCGCGTCGTTGTTCACCTTCAGTGCCGAACTCCAGCTCGACCCCAGCGTATCGGAGTAGCGTAGCATGATGTTCGTATCGTTGCTCTCGTTGCCGTTCTCGTCGGCGTAGACCAGATAAAGCCGCCCGCGCGTCGATGAGTTGCTCCGATCAAACGCGATCCCCACATTCGCATCGATGCTCCGGTTCGGCTGCGCGGGAATGTAATCCCACCCGCCGACGTTCGTCGTTCCAACAGTCTTATCGACGCCCCACGTCTTAGCCGTTCCCAGCCCATCCGCATCGACGTCCAGCTTGATCTGCGACGCGCCCTGCCCGTAGAGGTTGTTCTGCCACGCGACCACCACCTGCCCCAGCGGCCCTACCGCGATCGACCCATAGCTCCCACTGGCGTCACCGACCGTCACCGGCGCGGTAAACGTGCTCAGGTTTCCCTTGCCCGTCGAGCGCGCCCCCACGATGCGCACCCGATCGTTGCGCGTATCCGTATATCCCACCCAAACCGTCTGCCGCGCCAGGTTCGTCGCGTCAGGCCCGGTTGCCAGGATCGGGTAGTCAATGTTCAGCCCCTGCCCGCTAACCGCCGTCGTCGTTGTAAATGTCGCCCCGCCGTCGCTGCTGCGCGCCAGCATCACCCGGATCTCGCTCGATGACGAAGCCACCTCGTAAACCACGTACAGGTTCCCAAACGAATCAAACGCCATGTGCGGATCAACCCGTGGCGTAGTCGAGCTGAAATGATCCTGCGTCGCCCCCAGAGACGAATACGTCCACGTCTTCCCCCCATCAAAACTGCGGCTGATGAGCAGCGACGATGAATTGGCGCTGTTCTGGTTCGAAGCCGCGATCACCACGTTGTTGGCGTTCGTCGGATTGATCCCGATCTCCGCCTCAAGCTGATTTCCCGCAATCTTGCTCGCATCCACCTGCGTGCCAACCGACAGCGCCGTCAGCAGCTTCCGATCTTCCAACGCTTCAATCATCACCCCGCACGACTTC
>JAQGHM010000007.1 GCA_028291615.1 Phycisphaerales bacterium
AGCAACGTCTCGAGCCGCTGCTGCATTGCCGCAGCCTCGCGCGGGGCCGGTGGGGGCAGGGCCGGTGCGCCGCCGTCGCCGCCCGCGCCGCCGCCGCCCAGCACCGACCAGGCGATCAGCTCGCGCGAGAGGTCGTAGAACAGGTTCTCGGTCGAGACCGCGCTCGCCTGCTTTTGTCCCGCGCCCGCGACGTATCCCTTGATCGTCAGCGTCAGGTTGTAGATCAACAGGCAGAGCGCCCCCTGGAAGATGATCCCGCGCGGCGAGCTGCCGATCAGCCGGGCCAGCGCGAACACTTCGGTCACCTGTTGGAACGCCTGCTCGATCGTCCAGCGCAGGCGGTAGAGCCCCAGCAGGTCCGCCGCCGGATACGCCGACTCCTCGAGCAGGTCCGTGATCAGGATGACGTCGTCATCGTCCTCGCCCGGGCGCGGCAGCATGATGCGCCGCACGTAGCGCCTGCGCCGCCGCTGCCGTTGGTCTTCGGTCCCGCCGATCCACCCCCACGCCTGCGTGAACGCGCGACCCGCCTCGTCCACGCCGCACTGCGCCGGCCGCGACGGATCGCCCTGGAATGTAAGGGTTTTCTGGCATCGCAGCAGGAAGTGGTCGCCGTCCTTGGTGAACAGCGCCGGCAGGTTTAAGTCGGCGAACTGCCGGTCGGCGACGAACAGGAAGGGACGCGCGGCGGCGGCGGCGGCGGGGACGGTTGCGGTGGTGGTTGTTGTGGTTGTTGTTGTCGTGGTGGTGGTGGCGGCGGCGGTGGCGCGCAGCATCTGCATCTGCTCGAGCAGTCCGCCGACCAGCGGCACGTCGTTGCGCTCGCCGTCCTCGCTGGCGTTGGTCGCCACCGCCAGGCCGGCTCGCAGCGACAGGGCGACCAACAGCTTGGCCCCCAGCAGCGAACCCGAGGAGTAGGCGCGCGTCGACAGCAGGCGCTTGGCGGCTCGCTTGAGTTGCTTGCCGTCGATCACGATCACGTCCAGGTCGTCGAAGCAGGCGGCCAGCACGCGGGCGTGGGCGGTGGCGGTAAGCCGGGCGAGGCGCGCCGTGCCGCGCGAGAGCAGCGCCTGTGACAGGGCGGGCGGGAGGTTACTCAGCTTGCGGTAGACGCCGCTGGGCGCGGCCCCCAGGCGACCGGCGTCGACCGCGTCGCCGATCGCGCGGTGGGCCGACCCACCGTGGAGCACCAGCGCGTCGCGGATGACGCGCACGAGGGTGGGGAACCCTCACCCTCCCGCCCCGCCGGGCCTCGGGGCTTGCGTGGTCGGGCGGAGCATTGCGCAGGAGTGGAACGAACAATAACCCCCTGTTGCGTTGGCCGAAATTGCAGCTTCGCCCAATCGAATCAATCGCCGCCGGATGGTTACGGTCGCGCGATTCCCATTCGCCGGACTTCCGCCGCGAGCGATGTGGCGTACCCGGGCCGTCGGGCGACCCATAACGCCTTGCCGCTCGCGTCTCCCTCTTCCCATACCTTGAATCCCAGCCGGGCCTCAAGCGCCGGTAGGTCGTTACCCTCGACCCACGTCGTAGTCGGCACCTTCTCGACTTGGTGGCCTGCCCATCCGAGCACCCCGTATACGATCACCCATGGCAGCAGCAATCCGGCAACAACTGACGGGACGCGCCAGCGCCGTCGGAACGCGAGCCATAAAACAGCGCCGGCGATCGGCGCGAGGTAAGACGTCGCGTACAACACGTTGGGGAACGGGACCTCAAGGTACCGCAGCGGCCGCAGCGGCAGCGTGATCCAATCGTTTCCGATGAACGCAACTGTGAGGCACGCTGCTACGGGGAGGATGACGCCGGTGCGGGAGTCTTCCATGATCACGATCATCGTACAGCCGCACGGGACGCGGTGTGAAGAACCAAGCCCGCAGGCCGACGGGGCGGGGTGAGATGCCGGCGCGGCTGAAAGTCCATTAAGCATGTCGCGCAGCGACTCCAACGCATCAGCCCTCAGGTTCCCGGCTCGGGGAACACCTGTTTGCCCTCATTGAATGCTCGAACGACCTCCCTGGTTTTGATGTCGATGTAAACGCTCGCGTGGTATTCGCCGGTCGGGCTCTCGAGCCTGAGGAACAGTTGTCCGTTTATGACGTTCATCTCCAGGATCTTCGCAAAAGTGGGCGGGGCGGAACTCATGGGGAACGGCGCGAAGAAATCCACCTCCACAAACGGGTTAAGGTCCGTGCCCTGCATCGTGTCTTCGTGGAGTTTGAAATAACCCTTCTCCCGCTCGAATCTCTGAACAAGGCCATCAAGCCTCTCCTTAGGCTTCATCTCCTTGATGGCACTGTCGTACCACCTCATGTCGCCCCCGGGCCCCGGCCAAAAACCCACAATCCCTGTCGCGGTCTCGATATAACAATCGACCTTCCGGCCGGCCCAAACGTGGCCGGTCGCGGGATTCACGAACACAGTCGCATCGTAGCTGAAGTCGGCATACGGGTTAGTGCTAGGAGGGGTGTGAAACAGGTATTGCGCCTGCCTGGCTTCGAGTGGCGCCGAGGTGCCGTCCTGGGAATAAATCAAGACCGCACTCGCCTTCCATGGCTGCGTTGTCGTAGTGATCGTTCGGGCCACCCAATCCGGATCCAACGTCGTATGTATCATCGTGTCCCCTTTGTCCTGTTCGTGGGGGCGCGAATCTGTGGAACAACCGGCAAGGAACACAATGGCAGTGATGCAAGCGAGCATCCATGCCGCACTCCCTCCCGCCCCGCCGGGCCTCGCGGCTTGCGCGCCGGGAACCGCGCCGCACTCAGGACACTTCTCCGGCGATGCGCGGAGATCGTAGCCGCAGGCGATGCACAGCCCCGCGGCCGCGCGAACTCTTCGGCGGCGACGGCGGCGGATCATCATCACGTCAACGAGCGGGAGGGGCGCGAACAGGACGACGAGGAAGGGGATGGGGAGGAGAACGGTAAAGCCGGTCTGGCCCTCCAGCGCAACCCTCCGGAACATGAAGCCGGCAACTGCCGAGCTGCCAGGAAACGTGCCTATTCCGGGAATGTCCTCCGGGGGGCTTTTTTTCCAGATCCAGTGCTCAGTCGGCTCCGCGAACCGACTTATTTCGCCGGTAAAGGTCATCGCTGAGACGATCACTTCGCCGCGCGATGCCGCGATCATTCGATAGGCGGTGACCTGCCCAACCATCAGCGTATACCGCGAACTAAAACTCGCGATCCAGAACCCGAGGGCGACGAGAAACAGTACCCCCGACACCCCCGCCGCCCCATGATACAAAATATGCGCCGCCCGCCTCATCAGCTTAGCTTAACCGGCGCAAGCATCCCTCCGCCAGCGCGCCGCGCCGCTCGACAGGCCCGTCGGGTCGCTCGGGGCCCGAGGGGCGAAGTCGCCCCGCTGGATCATGCGACGGAGCGAAGCCGCTGCGCGGCAGAAGATTAGGACTCTCGACCTGCGCCCCTCACCCGTCAAGCCCCGCCGGGCCTCGCGTCTTTCGCGGTCGGCACCGTTCCGCACTCTGGGCAGCGGTCGGGCGTGGCGCGGCAGTCGTAGCCGCAGTGTCGGCAGAGGCCCGGGCGCATGCGCAAACGCCGCGCCCGTCGCCGCCGCCCGGCGAGCCGCGCGCCCGGCAGGATCGCCGTCCAAGTTCCCGCGTCTTATAGAGGCCGTTCTGATGCAGATGTAGGACAACGCCGAAGCGGTCGAAGGCCTCGTGGGCCCATTGGCCCAGACCGTTCTGACGGTCATCCATGCCGTACTTGTTGAATAACATGCCTTTTGGACGCCCAGCCTCAGCGAAACTCACCGGGGGGGCGTGCTTCTCCCATCCCATTCCCGGAGGAACGATCGGATCCCTGAAGACCGGTGTGAAGAGTCCGAAGGTCAGCCCGCCGCGATACGTGTCAACTTCGACCAGCATCCGCGGATTTGCCAGCGACCACCAGACCACGTCGCGGGCTCGATAACTCCGCACCCACGCCGCCATCGTCGCTGCGCACAGCACGAGCGACAGCAGCGTCGCGGCGTTGAGCAGGATGCGGGGCAGTCGCATCATACCTTCGCCGTGATAGCAATACCGCATTCGGGGCAGACGCCGCTGACGTTGCCTCTAAGGTCGTAGGAGCAATGGGTACAGAGGCCAAGGAGGAAACCGCGCTTGCGTCCGGACTGTCGCCGCCAGACTTCGGCCCAGAGGAGGGGGAGGGGCAGCGCAATCGCCGCGACGAGCCAGAGCGGGATTGTGACGACGAGTTCGCGATTGGCGCGGTTGATGCCGTCTGCACGCCGTATATGTATGCCCATCCAAGATGACGTTCTGGATACGCCAAAGGTATCGCCGACCTGTTCGGGTTGGTCCCACGTGGAGAAATTGATTGCGCCTCGGTACACGCGAACGTGTGCTATGCCGGTGCCATACCATCGGGAGAGGTCAAGCGACGATGACGTGAGGCCGAGGCCCATCACAAGCGCGCACAGCACCAGCGACAGCACGGTGATGGCGTTGAGGGTGAATCTACGCATAGCGCAATTCTACCGGCGCAACAATAAACCGCCCGCAGCTGGTTCATTGCCTCCCCGACAATTGCGACTCTCAATCGAGCCTTAGGTCAGCGTGTATTCCCATCTCGATCATCGGCTCAACAGGCGATCGTATCATTCCCACCGTCGGGCGGATGAGAGACGGCGTCGACCGCCTCGCCCAGTTCGGTGAGCTTGAACCCTGCTTTGTGGAAGATGTAAACCACCCCCAGGTCCCGGGCCTTGCGCAGCTCCCCGGGATCGGCCTGGCCGGTGACGAGGATCACCGGCAGCACGTGCCAGCGGAGGTAGCCGCGGAGGACCTCGAGCAACTCGATTCCGCCCATGCTGGGCATGCGGACGTCGAGGACCACCACGTCGGCGCGCTCGTTGATCAGCTTGCGCAGGGCGGCCTCGCCATCGGCGGCGGTGCTCACCGTGTGCCCTTCGCGCTTGAGGTACTCGGCGACGAAGTCCCGGCTGTCCTTCTCGTCTTCGACAACCAGGACGTGCGGCATGGGGCGAAGCGTATCGTCCCCTTAAAATTGCGCCAAGGGCTGCGCCGGCGGGGAACACCCTCCATCGCCGCCGATACTCCGTCCCTCGCCGGTCCACTGCAACAGCGAAGGAGGGAGACAGCGCCGGCGGGGGGAGGGCGGGCGGACGGCACGGACCATTCGATATTCCCGATCCCCACCTTTTCAAGCAGGGGCTATCATCGAGCCGTCAGGCGTCGACGCGCGGTCCCTTTATCGCCCGATTACCCCAGCTCTCCCATGCGTATTCTGCTCGTCGAGGACAACGTGGATATTCAGTTGCTGCTCCGCCGCAGGCTCGGCTACAGCGGCCACGACGTCTGGGCGGTGGGGACGGCGGGGGAGGCGCTGGCGAAGTGCGACAAGCGCCACTTCGACCTGGTCATCTCCGACATCGGGCTCCCGGATATGAGCGGGTGGGAACTGCTCCCAGCCATCCACCAGCGGCAGGCCGTCACCGCGATCGCGGTCAGCGCCTTCTCCGCCCCGGGCGACTTCGAACGCAGCCGCGTCGCGGGATTCTTCGCCCACCTCGTCAAGCCGATCGCCTGGGAGACGTTGGTTGCCACCATGGCACAAGCCACTAATTCTAAGTCGTTATCCACGCCTCACCCCCCAGCCTCAACGACATGGCCACGGCGGGCGTAGTCATGATCGACACCCCCTTTCGGATCGGGACGGCGGGGATGCATGCTGGCCGCTCGACCTTTGCAGCTTGGTTAACCAATGGAGAAGAATGACGACGGCACGGGGGTGGCCGGGCACTTGCCGCGCGTCTTGCTGCTCGAGGACGATGCCGGCGCGCTGACCGTGCTCGGCGGGCCGCTGCCGACGATCACCGCCGATGCGATCCTGACCGCGACCTGCGACGCGGCCCGCTATGCCGCGGCAACGGTGGGGCCCTTTGACATCATCCTCGCCGATACGATCCTCCCCGATGGCGACGGCGTCACGGTGGCGGTTGCCCTCAAGCAATTGCACGGCAGCGGCGTCATCATCATGAGCGGATCCAAACCGCGCGCCGGCGGACTGCCCGTGGGGGTGGATGTCTGGCTGGTCAAGCCGGTTCGGATGCCCGAATTGCGCCGCGCCATCCAATTGGTGGCCACAGCCTGAGCGAAGGTCCCAATGTTCCGGCCGTTCCGACGCAACCCGAAAGGCCGCTAATGCGAATGTCCGGCGTGGGCATCCTCGGCCGCCGGTTTGATCGAACAGTACATCTCGTCACACTCGTGCCCCTCGACCTCGACCTGCACCGTGGTGTGGTTGATCTTGAAGTGATGGTCCAGGTCGTGCCGGACGGTCCGCAGGATCTGCTGGCCTTCGCGCACGCTCTGCTCGGCGACCAGGATGTGGCAGCAGCAGGCGATCACGCCCGGGCCGACCGTCCAGACGTGTAGGTCGTGAACATCGAGCACTCCACCCACGTTGCGCACGGCCGCGATCACCGCGGCCATGTCCATGCCGTGGGGCGTGCCTTCGAGCAGGATGGTCACGCTCTCCCGCAGGATGCCCCACGAGCTCTTGAGGATGAGGGCCGCGATGACGAACGAGACGATCGGGTCGGCGATCGAAGCCTTGGTAAACATCACGATCAGGCCGGCGATCACCACGCCCACCGCCGAGACGGCGTCGCCGATCATGTGCGCGTACGCGCCGCGGACGTTGATGTCATGCTTCGCCCCGGCTTGCAGCCAGAGTCCGATCACGAGGTTCATCACCACCGCGACGGAGGCGACGATGATCATCAACGTGCCGTTGACCGCTTGGGGACGCGCCAGATGCTCGACGGCTTCCCAGACGATCACCAGCGCGATGACGACCAGCGAGACGGCGTTGACCAGCGCTGCAAGGATGCCGACGCGATGGTAGCCGAACGTCATCTCGTGGTGCGCCGGCTTCTTTGCAATCCACATGGCGTACCACGTGAACCCCAGCGCCGCGGCGTCGGCGAAGTTGTGCCCGGCATCCGATAACAGGGCCAGACTGTGGGCAAACAAACCGGCGATCGCCTCCCCGATCACGAATGCTAGCGTCAGCCCGACCGCCCACCCCATCTTGGATGGGGAGACGTTCGGCGGGGCGTGGGCGTGATCGTGGGACATGGCGACCACCATATCTTAAAGAGCGCGGCAACGAACAGTTTTCGATTCCACCCAATTGGCCTCCCCAATGCAATCTTTGCAGCCCGCGACCTTCTCGGCAATGCCACGCTAGATTGTCCTCATCGCCCCGGCCAATTTGGTGGGAGGGCTCAGTCAAATCTCCGCCTTTACGTCCAAGGAGCAAGTTATGCGTACACGCGAATGTGTTTCCCCCCCGTCCCGAGGCATCACGATGGAGGCGTGCGAGCCGCGCCAACTTCTCTCCGGATCGCCGGCCATTCACCCCGGCGACAAGGCACCGCTATATGACTTCGCCGATGCATTCTACCTGAAGAAC
>JAQGHM010000036.1 GCA_028291615.1 Phycisphaerales bacterium
CGTGAAGGCGAGACGGGATGTCCGGGCGGTGTTCATGAATCGCGGGCGATGGATAAACGCCCGCGGAGCGCGTGCGCTCCGCGGGCATCGGGAAGATACATCTCAAATTCCGCGGCGGCGGCGCAGCAGAATTGCCGGAACCGCGAGCAGGAAAAGTCCGCTTGCCGGCTCTGGAAGGGGCGCGCCCACCGCGTTGTTGGCGATCGAGACCGAGTCAACCGCGAAGCGCGGCGCGGTGTTGGGGTTTCCGTCATCGGGCAAAAGGAACTGCACATAGCCGACCTGCGTGAGCCCGGTCGCGGATAGATCGAGCCACGTCCCGCCACCGGAATACCCGCCGGCGGCGACCTTGAAGACATTGACCGTGCCGGAGTAATCCTTGCCGTTGAACGATGCGAGCGTTCCTTCAAACGGCGTCCCAAAATCAGTCAACTGCGGCGACGCAGGTGCGGCGGCGTCGTAAGGGCCGGCATTCACGTAGTACAGGCTGGGCATGTTGAAGACGACATTGCCAAGATCGAACCAACTGACGTTGTCCTTGCTGACGCGCACCTGCACGCTACCGCCGCCGAAGGTGCTTGCGGTCGCGCCATTGCCCCCGCCGCTGTCGATCAGGCCGGCATTGCTGATCACGCCCAGGCGTTTGCCCGCGCCGACGTTGAGGTAGTTCGAAAGCTGAAGGGTGATCTGGCCGCCCTCGCCGATCTGCACCACTTCATCGCCTTGATACGCAGGCGAGAAGGGTGAGAGGACGTTGGGAAAACCGAAGTAATTCGAAGCGCCGGAATTCTCACCGCTGACGCCATCGGGCGCTCCCAACGCGGCTGCGGGCGTGCGGAACTTTGCGTCAGACGTGCCGGGCGTATAGGAAACGACGCCTGATGCAAATGCCCCGGCGTAAGCCAGCGACGGAACGGCGCCGACTGCGACAGACAACCCCGCCAACCGAAGTCGCGGAACGATCGAAGAACGAAACGTGAACACGAGACAACTCCTTGTGCCGATTCGCGCGGCAACCAACAGGGCCTGTCCTCATGATCGAATTGGAAACGGGGTAATGAACCGACCGGCGCGACAAGGCGCAGGGGACGCGGAAGAATTCCGCGCGCGAGGCTCATGACCGGCCGTCCCTGATCGCGAGGACGATACGGATCACCCGCCGCAACATGCGACGAATCATGAGCCCAGCAGGCCGGTCTTCTGGCTTGGGACGGGTGGAGAGGTTTTCAACGCCTCAGATCGGAGCAGTCTTCCCGTCGATCAGATCGACAGTGACCGTCCGCAACCACGCGATGTCCCTTACAGCGGCGCGTCCGCAGCGGTTTTTCACCGCTTTCCCGCCGTTGCTGGATCAAGACAACCTCCAGCAACGGGCTTTGCAGCCGCCCGTGGGCTTATGGTGGGGAAGATAACGATCGTGTGGGGAGATGCAAGCGCTGCGCAATTTCCGAAATCGATCCGGGGTCGTCGCCTGAAGCTCCGAACCCGGCGTGGTGGCGCGGTTTTGATTATCCGGGGCTCGCCATCACCCGCGAATCTCAGCCGGAATCCACCGCGCCATCGGGTCATCCTTGGAATCGGGGAGCGCTTCCTGGTAGGCCTTGTACGCGTTCTTCGCGTCGCCGAGCTTGGCCTTGTCGCCGTTGAGATACTGGCCGTAGGACGAGAAGACACGGAACAGCCGCGCCGCCTGCTGCACGTCCTTGGGCGTGCCGCCCCCTTCGTAGACTGCAACGAAGAGTTCGGCGGCGTTGCCGTACGCCTTGCCCGCCGCGTCCACCGCCTTGACGTCGTCCGGCGCTGAGAGGGCCGCGGGCAAGGCGATGCCGGCTTCCTGCAGCGTCTTAGAGATGCTCGCCACCAGCTTCGCCCGCGCGTCCTGCTGCGCCGCCTGGTTGCTGTACAGCGTGCCCAGGGTGGTTTGCGCCTCGCCTTGGAGCAGCTTGAAGACGTTCAGGTGATAAAGCGTGCGGAGCCGATCCCACGCCACTTTCTCCGGCGCCTTGGGAAAGTCGTTCACCCACTTGCCCAACTGTAGCGACAGCGAATTGGCATCCGTCGCAGCCGACGCGTTCTTGTCCGCCGAGTCGTTGAAATGCTTCACCGCCTCGGCCCGCAGTTCCGCCGCCCGCTTGTACAGATCTTCCAGCGCCTTCCCCTTGGCCGCCAGCTCCTGGCCCATCTTGGCCGCCAGCGCCTTCTGCTCGTCCATTTGCGTCATCACCGTCGCCCAGTTGGCTTTGACGACTTTCTCATTTTCATCCAGCGCCGCGATCGCCTGATCCGCCGTCGCCTTGTTCGCCTGCTCGACGGCCATGTCGCGCTCCAGCGGCAGCAGCGCCGCCGACTGCTTGTCGATGTCGTGCCCGATGTTGCCACCCTTGCGGCGGCTTTCGGTCGCGGCATCGAGAATCGCACCCGCCTCTTTATCGCTCGCCTTCGACGCTTTGTCCGCTGCGGATTCCGCCTCGGCCATCGCGGCATCCTTCTGCTGCGTCAGGGCCGCGACCTGCCCTTTGACCTTGTCGATTTCCCCCTGTAAATCCGACGCCTTCTTGGCCGCCGCGGCACTCGCGGCCGCCATCTCCGTCTTCTTGTCCGCGATCAGCTTCAGCGTCGCATCAGGATTCGTCGCGGCCAGCGCCTTGGCAGCGTCGTTCGCCTTCTGAATCTGCGCCGCGATCTGCCGGATGTCCCAGAATGCGCGGCTGATCGCCGGATCGAGTGCATTCAAATCCCGCAGCGTGCGGTCCCCCGCCTCGAACTCCGCCGCGGCCAGCATCGACTTCGCCTCGATCTTGCCGGACAGCGACGCGCCGCTCTGATTCACGGCCATGTTCAGATCCGCGATCGCGGACGACAGCCCCTGCGTCGTGGGCGTGCGGCGCTTCTCGGCACTCTCCATCACGCTCTTCTGTACCTTGCGGTCCGCCTTGCTGGCGTCGCTTTCCATCGAGTCGCAACCGACCGCCGACGTGAGAACCAAAGAGCCCAATGCCAGTGCCAGAATCGAGTGCCGTTTGGAGAAACGCTTCATGGAGGGATCTCCTGCCGAAGTTGTGGAAGTCAAGGGTGTAGCGCTCATTACGAAGAAATCCGCCGACGCGATCTCGATTTTGACGAAGGGGGCTGGGTAAGTCAAACTTGTGCCCGCGAGCCGTCAGCATGCACGACGCAAACTCATGCGGGCAAAGCGCCCTCCCTCGCGCCCGGTGGCGATTTCTGATTTACAGCCCGATGGGAAAACCCGAGAATGCGCCCCTAAACTCTGTCGTGGCGGACACATCCCGCCAACTTGGCAGTGGCCGCGCGATGATCGCGTGAGGAGTAGCGACGTGAACGACTTTGGGATTCGTCAGTTCCCCACCAACTACGGCGGCATGCCGCCGCCGCCCATGCCGCCCCACCCGCAGCGGCCGCCCCAGCAGCCGTCCGGCGGCTCGTCCAAGCCGTTCCTCGTCCTCCTGCTGATCATCGCCTGCATGATCCTCGGCGTCCTGCTCGCCTGGGGCCTGCGCGAGCACGGCGAGCGCAACCGCCTCTCCGCTCGCAACCATGATGTCGAAGACGCCTACGTCTTCGTCCTAGCCAAGCGCAGCGACCTCGCCAGCTTTCTCACCGATCCGCGCACGCACCTCTATCGCCTCACCAGCCGCCATGGCTCAGCCGGTTCGATCACCATTGCCTGGCAGGAAGAAAACCACAACGGCCTACTCATCGGCGACCGCATCCCCCAGCCCGTCGACAACCAGCACTACGCCATCTGGCACGTCGATACCGCCGGCAAGACCCAGCACGCCGCCGATTTCCGCCCCGACCCCGCCGGAACCTACGCCGAATTTCACATCGCCGGCCCGGCCAGCGCGACCGCCGGCTTTCGCATCAGCCTTGAGACCGACTCCGGCGCCCGCGAGCCCGCGGGCGACATCGTCTACGAAACGCGCCCATAGCCGCGCGCGATCCTGCCCGTTCCAGCCAGGAGAATATCCAATGCCCATCGAAACCGCCTCGGAACCCAATTTCGGAAGCGTCCAGCGGCAGATGCAGCGCCTGATGGAGCAGATGCAGAAGAACTTCTTCAACTTCTGCCCCACCGAAACCTGGACGCCCAACGTCAACCTCTATGAGAACGACACCGCCTACGTCGTCTGCGTCGATCTGGCCGGCATCGACAAGGAAAAGATCGAGCTCGTCGTCGCTGATCAAAAGCTCACGCTCCGCGGAACGCGCATCGTGCCGACGCCCGCGAGTAACGGCTCAGGCGAGCCGCATCCCCCGCGGTTGCGGGTCCACGTCATGGAGATCGACCACGGCCCCTTCTGCCGCGAGGTCGAGCTCCCCGCCGACGTCGCCCACGACCAAATCTCCGCCGCCCACCTAAACGGGCTGCTCTGGATCGAATTGCCAAAACGCTAAGGAGAGTAGGCAGTAGGCGATAGGCGGTAGGCAGAAAACTCTTTCTTCTCTGCCTACCGCCTACTGCCTACCGCCTACTATTTAAGATGGCTGAAACCCAAGTCCTCGAACGAACACCCGACAACACCGTCGTCAAGCTCGGCGGCAATGGCCAGCAGGTCACCATCCCCAGCACGCTGCCGATCCTCCCGATCCGCAACGTCGTCGTCTTCCCCGGCACCGTGATGCCCCTCAACGTCGGCCGCCAGAAGAGCAAGAACCTCCTCGACGAGGTCATGCCCGGCGAAAAGATGATCGGCGTGATCACGCAGAAGAACGGCGACGCCGAAGAGCCCGCCTATTCCGATCTCAACACCGTCGGCGTCGCCGCCACCATCCTCAAGCTCTTCAAGCTCCCCGACGGCAACCAGTCGATCATCGTCCACGGCATCACGCGCTTCCGCCTGCTGGAACTGACGCAGACCGATCCCTTCCTCATCGGCCGCATCGAGGACCACGAAGACACCGGCGAGCCGGGCCCCGAGATCGAAGCCCTCGTCAACTCCGTCCGCCAGTCCGCCAACCGCGTGATCGAGCTTTCCCCCAACACGCCCGATGAGGCCGCCCAGGTCCTCAACAGCATCACCAACCCCTCCGCCCTCGCCGACTTTCTCGCCGCCAATCTTCAGGCCGACGCCCTCGAAAAGCAGAAGATGCTCGAAGAGCTCGACGTCGAAAAACGCCTGCGCATGGTCGCCGCGCACCTCGCCAATCAGCTCGACCGCCTCGAGCTCCAGAACCGCATCCAAAGCCAGGTGCGCGAGAACATCGACAAGTCCCAGCGCCGCTACTACCTCCAGGAACAGATGAAGGCCATCCGCAAGGAACTCGGCGAAGGCGACCCCGCCGGCCAGAGCGAAGTCGAAGGCCTGCGCACCAAGCTAGAGGCCGCCAAGCTCCCCGAAAACGTCATGAAGGAAGCCCTGCGCGAGCTCTCCCGCCTCGAAGCCATCCCCTCAGCGTCCCCCGAATACGGCGTCATCCGCACCTGGCTGCAGATCGTCAGCGAGCTCCCCTGGGCCGTCATGAGCGAAGACCACCTCGATCTAAAGGAAGCCCGCAAGCTCCTCGATCGCGATCACCACGGCCTCGACAAGGTCAAGCGCCGCATCATCGAGTACCTGGCCGTTCGAAAGCTCAAGCCCGACGGCAGTGGCGCGGGCGCAATCCTCTGCTTCGTCGGCCCGCCCGGCGTCGGCAAGACCTCGCTGGGCAAATCCATCGCCGAATCCATGGGCCGAAAATTCATCCGCGTCGCACTCGGCGGTGTGCGCGATGAGGCCGACATCCGCGGCCACCGCCGAACCTACATCGGCTCCATGCCAGGTCGCATCATCGCCGAGCTCCGCAAGGCCGGCACGCGCAACCCCGTCATGATGCTCGACGAGATCGATAAGCTCGGCTCCGACTTCCGCGGCGATCCCTCCAGCGCCCTGCTCGAAGTCTTGGATCCTGCGCAGAACCACACCTTCACCGATCACTACCTCGACGTCCCCTTCGACCTCTCCAAGGTCCTCTTCATCGCCACTGCCAACACGATGGACACCATCCCCGGCCCCCTGCGCGACCGCATGGAAGTCATCGAGATCCCCGGCTACACGCAGACCGACAAGCTGATGATCGCCAAGCAGTACCTCGTCCCGCGGCAGATCGAAGCGAACGGCCTGAAAAAATCGCAGGTGAAGTTCAAGGACGAAGCGCTGCGCTACGTCATTGAAGGGTACACCCGCGAGGCAGGCGTGCGCAACCTCGAACGCAGCATCGGCTCGATCAGCCGCGGAATCGCCGCCGAGATCGTCACCGGCGAAAAGACCACCGAGGTCGTCACCAAGCCCGAGGTCGAAAAATTCCTTGGCCCGCGCCGCTTCGAGCCCGAGCTCGCCCAGCGCACCAGCGTGCCCGGCGTCGCCACCGGCATGGCCTACACGCCGGTCGGTGGGGACATCCTCTTCATCGAAGCCACCCGCATGCCTGGCAAAGGCGCAATCACCCTGACCGGTCAGATCGGCGATGTGATGAAGGAATCCGCCACGGCCGCCTTCTCGCTGATCCGCTCGCGCTCCGAGCAGCTTGGCATCGATCCCAAGCTCCTCGCCGAGTCCGACATCCACATCCACGTCCCCGCCGGCGCGATCCCGAAAGACGGCCCCAGCGCCGGCGTCGCCATGTTCACCGCGCTGGCGTCGCTCATGCTCAACCGCCCCGTCAAGCATGACCTCGCCATGACCGGCGAGATCACTCTCCGCGGTCTTGTCCTCCCCATCGGCGGCCTCAAGGAAAAAACCCTCGCCGCCAAGCGCGCCGGAATCCGCCAGGTCATCGTCCCCAAGCGGAACGAAAAAGACCTCCCGGATATCCCCAAGGAGGTCAAGGACACGGTGAAATTCCACTTCGTCGAAAACATCGATCAGGTGATGCAAATCGCCCTCGGGCCCGCCCCCAAATTGCGCAAACCCCTGCGAAAGCGCCTCGCGGCAAAGGCTTAAGCGGGTATGATGCCCTGCCGATAAGAATGAATGGGCATCCGCAGGCGCAGTTAAATTCGACGAGGCAGCCGACATGAGCGACATCTTCCGCCGACAGCAGATCGGGGAGTACACGGTGATCGAGTTCATCACCCCTTCCCTCATGGACCCGATTGTCCTGGAGAACACCGCCCAGGCGCTCTACAAGGTCATCGACGAGGAAGACAAACGCAAAATCATCATGGACTTCGAAAAGGTCCAGTACCTCTCCAGCCAAGCCATCGGCATCGTCCTGGCCATGCACAAGAAGCTCAACTCCCTAAAAAATTCCAAGCTGATCCTCTGCTCCGTAGGCCCCAAGCTGATGGAACTGATCAAGCTCACGCGCCTGGACCGCCTCCTGACCATCAAGGCCACCCAGAAAGAAGCAGTAGGCGTCTGGCAATGAACAGTAGGCGGTAGGCAGTATGCAGTAGGCAGGAATGCCGCCGCTTGTCGCTTTTCTATTTCTGCCTACCGCCTACTGCCATGGACACCCGCACCGACACCCAGTTCAGCGTCTTCCTCGTCAACAAGCCCGGGGTCCTCGCCCAGGTCACCGGCGCGCTTGGCGACGCCAAGCTCAACATCCTCGCCATGACCCTGGTCGATTCCCAGGAGCACGGCGTGCTCCGCGTAGTCACCGACGACCCCGCCACCACCCGGCAAGTCCTCACCCAGCTAAACCTCCCCATGACCGAGACCGAGGTCCTCTGCCTCGACCTCTCCAACCGCCCCGGCGCATTAGGCGACATCGCCACCGTCCTGGGCGAGCATCACGTCAACATCAACTACGCCTACTGCACCAGCGGCGCCCCCGGCGGCCGAACCACCGGCATCTTCAAAGTCGCCGATCCGAAAAAAGCCATCCACGTCCTGAAAGAATCCACCGCCAAACACAAAGAACAAAACCTCCGCCGCACCGGCCGAAAGTAACCACGCGCCCCCTCTTCATGTTTCACGTCTTCATGTTTCACGTTCCTATGCTCGCCTTCTCCCTCCACGTCCTCGACCAACAAATTGCCAATTGGGCCCACGGCCTCGAGTGGCCCGTCGAACCATTGATCCGCCTTACCCTCGCCGCCTTCCTCGGCGGCCTCGTCGGCCTCGAACGCGAGATCCGCGGTCGCCAAGCGGGCTTTCGTACCAACCTCCTCGTCGGCCTCGGCTGCGCCCTGATCATGATCGTCTCGATCTCCTTCGCCTATCACCCCTGGCCCCACGACCGACAGTTCAACATCAACGTTGACCCCGCCCGCATCGCCTACGGCGTCATGGCCGGCATCGGCTTCCTCGGCGCGGGCGTCATCGTCAAGCAGGACGGTGGCGTCCGCGGCCTCACCACCGCCGCCGGGCTCTGGTGCGTCGCCGCCATCGGCCTCGCCTGCGGCATGGGCCTCTACCTGATCGCCCTCATCGCCTCCGTCCTGGTCCTCGCTGCCCTCTGGTTCCTCGATTACTTCGAGAAATTCCTCCCCAAGGTGCGCTACCGACTCGTCACCCTCCGCCGCCCCTGGCACCCCGGAATCGTCGAGGAGACCGTCCAGATGATCGAACGCCACGAACACCTCAACGTCCGCGACGCCGGCTTCACGCGCCTCGGGGACGACCTGAGCAGCGTCGAGATCCGCCTCCGCATCGCCTTCGCCAGCAAACAGCAGTATTACGCCTTCGAACAAGACCTCGACCGCCGCCCCGGCTGCCAGATTATTTCCGCCTCCAGCGAGTCCTGACTTTTCTCCCTCGCCCCGCCGCCCCCCGCGCGGCATAATATCCATCAACCCAAACCACGGAATCACCCATGCGCATGGCTTTCGGACTCGTCGGCGTCCTGGTAACCCTCGGCGTGATTATCATGATCATGCACAGCTACACCCTCCCCGCCGCAAAACAGGCGATCAATACCAAACAGCGCGTCGAAAAACAGTTCGGCTCCAACACGGCCGAAGGATTGGAAGACGCCAAAAACTCCATCGTCCTCGACGACGTCACCCGCGGTGGCCACTTCCAGGCCCTGCTCGTCAAGAGCGTCACCGCCGGCGGTCCCATGGCCACCGACTTCGGCCTCGCCGCCGGCGACACCATCACCGCCATTGGCGGCATGCGCCTCCGCGACAACGACGACCCCGAGCTCGCCCGCGCCCAGCTTTTCGAAGCGAAGATGCGCCGCCAACCCCTCACCGTCACCCGCGCTGCCGCCGAGATACAACTCACTCCGCAGTGACGCGCGACGACACACCAAGTGAACCAAACCCTCCCGCCGCCGCCGCGCCCGACGACTGCCCGCACCCTTCGTTTCATCGGTTGGATCGCGCTCGTCCTCGTTCTCCTCCCCGGTCAACTGCTCTGGCTCTGGTCCCTTCGCGGCGCGAACCTCCTCACCCACGAATCCACCCTCATCTGGGGCCAGGTAATCATCGGTTCTGCTACCGTTGCATTGCTAGCCCTGCTCAAGACCACTCCCGCCAACGCCCTCCGCCTCTCGCCGCGCACCAGCGCCGCCCTCGTCATCGCCGGAACCATCCTCCTCCAAGCCTCCGCCGTCTTCCTCCTCGCCCCCGTCCTCTCCGACGACATCTTCCGCTACCGCATCGACGGCCGCATGTGGCTCGCCCAATCCTCCCCCTACGCCACGTCGCCCGAGCACTTCCTCGCCACCCACCCCCACGACCCCGCCGACGAACTCGTCCCCTACCGCGATTGGCGCACCGTCTACCCCCCCGTCTCCCAAGCCGTCTTCGCCGCCGCCCGCTGGCTCGACGATGCGCTCACAAATTCTCCGCCGCACGCGACGACGACGATGTCGACCGATCACCGCCCCTGGCGCATCCGCGCCACCGACCCGGCAGTCGTCCGCCAAACCCTCACCTTCCGCGCACTCTTCGCCCTCTTCGCCATCGGCTCCACCATTCTCCTCATCCGCATCCTCATCGGCGCCGGCGACAGCGCCTGGTGGGCCGCCGTCCTCGCCTGGAACCCCCTGCTCACCCTCGAGACCGGCGGCATGGGTCACCAGGACGCGATCGGCCTCTTCCTGCTCCTCCTCATGATCTACGCAGCCCGCACTCGCCACTATCGCGCCGCCGCCGTCGCACTCGCCCTCGCCTGCGGCGTCAAACCCGTCGCCGCCCTGCTCCTCCCCTTCCTCTGGCGGCAAACCCACGAAGAACACAGCTTCCGCGCCGGCCGCCGCATGCTGCTCGTTTTCGCCATCGCCCTCGCCCTCGTCTTTCTCCCCCTCGCCTGGCAACACGGCTGGACAGGCTGGCGGCAAAGCCTCACCCACTTCGGCCACTCCTGGGAAGCCAACGGCTATCTCTACGAATCGTTCAAATCCCTCTTCGGCGAAGGCGATCAGGGCCGTCAGATGGAACGCGCCAAGGACGCCGCCCGCCTCCTCACCTTCCTCGCCGTCCTCGCGATGGGCCTGTTCCTCTGGCAATCCCGCGCCCGCCTCCCCGAGGCCGGCTATTGGCTTTTCATGGTGCTCTTGCTCTGCGCCCCCGTCGCCTACCCCTGGTATCTAATCTGGGTCCTAGCCTTCATCCCCCTGCTCCGCGGCCCCCAGGGTTATGCCGGCCTCGTCTGGGCCGCCACCGCCGCCATAAGCTACACCCTCTGGCGCGACGCCACCTGGATCTGGTCCGTCCGCCCCACTTGGCTAACCGCCGAATACCTCCCCGTGCTATGCGTGCTCACAATCGAAGCCATCCGCCTAGCCCGCATCGTCCCGATGCGTCGCATCCTACACCAGCAAACCTCGATTCACTTTTCCAGCGGCACTCCGCCAGCCTTGCCCTGATACTGTAGTTCCTTTGCCTTTTGATCCGCCGCCAAAAGGTAGATGAACCGAATATCCGTCGCCGTCGCGCCATCCACCTTCGGCACCGAAGTCACCTCGCCCGCCGCTTTATAAGTCGCCAGCAACTTAGGCGGCCCACCTGCCTTCGTAACCGTCGCCACCACGCCGCTCGGCTTCACGATCGCCCCCGCCCCATCGAGCACCGCAAAGTTTCCGACCGCTGCCGCCCAAGCCCACGGGTCCGCGCCAGCCTTCACATCCATTTTCACCTGCAACAACCGCTTGCCCGCCGGCGCCATCAGTTCCGAAATCGCAAACCCGCCCTTGGGCAGTTCGCTGATCGCGGCCGCATCGCTGCTCGTATCCACATCCAAAATATCGAACTTCTTCCCCGTAATGTGACCCGAAGCCGCCGTCGTCACCACTTCCGCATCCGCATCCGCCGTCCCGACATTCACCGCCACCGGCAGCGCCGCCCCCGCCACCACCGTCGGCTTTTCGAGAGGCGCTTCCGCCCAACCGTTATCCCCACCCGCCGTAGGCGTGGGTGTCGGCATCGGCGTGGGAGTCGTCGTTCGCTCCACCCCGCGATCCGGTATCGACTGTGGGATCACCGTCGGTGTCGGCGTCTCGGTCCGCGCCGTCTCCGTCGGCTGATCCGGCGTCTTCGCCGGCTCCTTGTAAAACTGCGCCTTGCGCATCGGATAATACTTCGGATTCTCCGGCGGCGGGCCCACCACGACCTTCACGTCCTCCAGCGAAATCTTCGCCAATCGCTTCACCTCGATAAACGTCTCCGGCGCCATCCCCGCCGTCACCGCCGCTGCCCCCGCCTTGGGCGCCGGCGTGCTGCCCGACTTCTCCACCACCGCCCCGGCGTCCACCTCAAACAGGAAGTTCGCACCGCGATCTTCCTTCGAGACATCGATGAACATGAAATCATCCGGCCTGTTCATCCACGCCCGCCCACCCTGCACCGTCCCGATCGCAAAATTGTTCTTCCAACCGCCGTCCGCCGTCCGGGTCACCACGCGCACCGCCCCGGGACCTAGGCGCACGATGTGATCTTCGTCCGACGCGTCCGTCTTGAACGTAACCGTCACCGTGATCAGCCGATGTCCCGCATCCGCCGCCAGGTCCCCCTTAGGTTGATCCTTCCAGATCGACTCGAATTCCCCCACGGTCCTCTTTAGCTTCCCCACCACGTTCACCTGCACGACCTCGACCTGCGAGACCTTGTCGTTGGCCATCGCGGTGTGCTTCGCCCCTGGCTCGATCCCCGCGCGCTGCGCGAACAACTCCTGGATCAAATCCGGATGGACCGATTCAAAAGGCCTGTCCGTCGCCAAGGAGCCACCGTTGCTCAGGTGCTTGGCAAACCACACCACGGTGTCGTCCACCGGCAACAGCAATCCCTGCTGCTCCTTCTCGAAATCCATATTCTTCATCTCGTCGATCACCTGACGATCAAGTTGCCGACTGTTGGCGTCCCCTCCAGGAACCACCGCCGTGCGTTCCGCCGCCAGCGGATACCGCGCATACCCCGCGATGCTCAACCCGAACGGCATCGTCTGCAACCCGATCGCGATGATCCCCGTCCCCATCAGCCCCGCGATCAAGCCGCACACCGCCCCGCCGATCCCGTCCACCAAATGCGGCAGCCGCACGTTCCCCGGCACCAGCTTGTCGAAGATCAACCGCCCGATCAGGTACGTCAGCGCAAACAGCGCGATCAGGCAAACCCCCTGCGCCTGGTCGTTGTATTTCCCGCCGCTCACCGCCGTCGCCATCGGCTCATATTCCGCGATCGCCACCGCCGTCGCGATCAGCGCCAGCACGACGGAGATCAGCCCGTTGAGCAACCCCTGCATGTAGTGGAGATACGCGACCAGTCCGACGAACAGGATGAGCACGACGCTGAGGATCATGATGACACCGCTAAAGTCAGAATGCGATAACCAACGACAACTTCGCCCCAATCAATCGCGCGCCTGAACCAACGCACGCACGCACGCGCCATCACGCCCCCGGCGCTTTCCGCGCCGGCGGCTTCGCCCCGCCACCCGGCTTAGACGGCGCTCTGGGCGAACCCGTCGGCGAACCCGACGCAGGCCGCGGCCGAGCCGGCGCAGCCCCGCCGCCTCCGCCTCCGCTTGGCGCCGCCGGCGCCGCGCCTTCATCCGCGCGCAGCACCCGCACCATCTCCTGCACCGACGTCTCCCCCGCCGTGATCTGCGCCAGCGCCACCTCCTGCAAAAACCGGCCGCGCTGCTTGCGGAACACCGCCTTCAACTGGTTCACCGATCCGCCCCCCGACACGATCTGCTTCACGTCCTTGTCCACGTCCAGAATCTCAAACACCCCGAAGCGCCCCTTGTAGCGCAGCTCCTTGCAGAAGTCGCACAGGATGTCGTTCCCCTTCTGGTCCTTCATCGGTTCCTTCCGTGGCATGAACAGGTTCGTCACCTTGCCCGGATCCAGGTTCAGCTTGCGCACCGTGTCCGGGTCCGGCGTGTACGCCACCTTGCACGCGTTGCACAGCCGCCGCATCACCCGCCCCGAGATCACCATCCGCAAATCCTTCATCGCCGCCGAGTCATCACCCACCAGCTTGCGCCACTGCTCCAGCGCCTGGAACGTGCTCCCCGCCCGCAGCCCCACGTAAACGCGCTTCCCGTTCGACGCGTAATTGATCAACTCCTGCGCCGACTTCGGACTCTCCAGCAGCGTCACCACCGCCATGTCCGGTTCCTGGCTCAGCACCCACGAAACCTGCTTGTATTCATCCTCCGGCGTCGCGTTCGCCGCGATCTTGTTCTGCGTGATCCCTTCGATGTCTTCCTCCGGCGCACGCTCCACCGTGTGAATGTGCGTCAGAAACGCATCGTGCGCCCGCAGGATGCCGTAGATCATGCTCGTCAGCCCCTGCCCCTTCGGCGCGGAGACCAGCACGATCCCGCCTTGCTCCGCCACCAGCGCCTGCATCTTCGTCAGTTGATCGCCGCTGAACCCCAGCCCTTCCATCCGCAGCGACGTCCGCTTCTTCGGATCCACCTGGATCTTCAAAAATTCCCCCGCCGCAGAGCCCGCCGTCTGCAGCTCCAGCTCATGCTTCACCCCGCCCACCGCAGCCTTGATCTTCCCCTTCTGCGGCTTGCGCCGCTCGTTCAAATCCAGCCCCGCCAGTTCCTTCAGATACATCACCCCCGCCTGCGACGCATCCAGCGCGATGCTTGTCCCGTTATACGGGAACCCATCCACCACGTACCGCACCTGCGCCGTCCCGTCCGCCGGCGCCATGTCCACGCGCTCCGCCCCGCGCACCAGCGGATCAGACAACAACTGCTGCACCGCCATGTACCCCGCAGCCTCCGGCGATTCCGCCAGCGGCGGCGTCGCCACGTTACCGTTCTTGCCGATCAGCCCCACTTCCCCCGCCACCGTCTGATGTCCCTTGTCCTTCTTCTTGAACGAGAAGGCTTCCTTTATCTGTCCGTTGAGGTCCGCCAGCCCCACCTTGGCGCTGCGAATGTAAAGGTAGATTCCCATCTCCGCGCCGAACACCACGAGCAGGATCGCCAGGCAAATCCAGAAATTCGCCGGCAGCAGGAAAAACACCGCGAACGCCACAACCGCCCCCGCCATGAACCCGCCATTGAGCGCCTCGCGCGGCAGGTACGCCGCCTCCGCGTCCTTGTCGATCCACGTCAACAGGCGCGTCCAGACCAACAGGATCAGCAATACCGGAATCGCCTTCCAAACGCTCAGATATCCGCCCGCTTCGACCGCCGCGGCCAAAGGGGCGAAAGGCAACAGGAACAAGGCCATCAGTCGATCCTCTCAGATATCCATCCGCCAGGCTGCCGAAACGACTAACCAGTGTACAAACGCCCCAACCGTTTGACCAGTTCACCCTCCGCCCCGCGCCGCCGCCCGAGAAAGCGCGCAGTAACAAGGCTAACACTTGTTCCAGTGACCAGACATCCGTATCTGCCTGACGTTCCGTCCTTTGACTTTGGTGGGGCAGACATTCCTGTCTGCCTGTCTTTTGGTCTCTTGTCTTCGGTGGGGCAGACTTTCAGTCTGTCTCGCATGTCTGAGCGGAGGCATTCTCAAACGAGGCTGAGCTTGTCGAAGCCCTGCCTCCCGAAGACATGCGACCTCGTAGACATCCCCCCAAAAGCCCAGGGAGCTCGCTCCCTGGGTTAAATTCACGAATACCCCCCCGGCAACCCGCCACAACCTCCACCGTCTCCAAACTAACCCGAACCACCTGCCCCACCAGCCGCACGATATACCCCGCATCCTCCCCCCGATTCGGATCGCTCACAATCCCGCTCCGCGCATCCGCATGCACCTGGTACTGATCAATCACCCACTCCACCGCACTCCGATTCCCCAGCCGATACTCCAGCGCCCGCCCCGGAATCCCCGCCAGCGCCAACGACTTGTTCACCACCAGCCGCCCCTTGTCCTTCGACAACCGCATCTTGTCCTCTACCCGATAAGACAACGACTCCCCCAGCGTCTCCTTAAACGTCAGCGGATAGGGATCGAGCTTCTCATAATCCAGCACGGAACTGGTCTTCCGCCAATCGCGCACTTGATTGCATCCCGCCGTAGCTCTCGCACCTTCCTCGCGCGGCTAACAGGCGGAATCACCCAAATTCTTTTGGCGTCGCCTTTCGGGGATCAATTCTGTCGAAATCGATCGTGCCCATCGCGTAAGTGATCATGCCTTCCTCTGTCGTGCGGGGTGTGAACGGCTCTGGGCAGAACATCGACGGGTTACGATTGGCGTAGCTCGGATTGCGAACGGGTTCCCAAATCACGTAACCGTTTGCGATGAGTAGCACTCGCCTTACTGAGCTTGCGAGACGAGAAGTTAGAACTAGCTCAACATAGCTGCCATTGAGCTCGGAAACCTGACGTATTAGCCCGGCTGCATACATATTGACATGGACCCAGAGCCAATGCCTTCGCGAATGATATCCATCCGATGCTGTCGGCATATGAAGTTCATGTGGCATGAGGTTGAAACGAGCAAATCGCCTAATCCCAAGATAGTTCCCGTCACCATTTGGTGCTGGCACGGTCGCATCTTCACCACCCATCAAAACTTGACGGTCCGTGGCAGGTGGTCTGAGGCTTAATAGGATTCGAAAGTGACCCAGTTCTTCTGCGGTATATGATCGACCGAGATCCAGGGCGATACGAAAATCGGAAAGCCATGATGCTGCAGCGATCCGGAAGTCTACGGTGCGCAGCTTTCGATCGATCGTCTGATGCTGAGCTTCCAGTAGTTGTCTCTGAGCGTCAATCAACTGGCGCTGCGTGACGAGCAACTGCTGCTGAATCTCGAGTGATGCGCGTATGTCAGCTCCGAATGAATTAAAGAACGCCACCTGTTCGGTGGTTGACATAGGAAGATCAAGAAACTGCAACCGGAACTGCATTCCGCGGACCGAATCCAAAATTCCGCGCAGTAGTTCACGATTGAACACCCTCACATGTCTCAATCCCTCATCAGTTGCCCAATTCACTAACTCGCCAACCTCGCCGGGTGTTAGATCAACATTCGTGAAGAAGACGAAACCGGTGAGTTCTGGCATTTCGGACTGAGCGTTTGTGACATCCTCACGAAATTTTTTTACTACCCACCGCTTGTCGTCGGAGGAATCCGATACAGCGTTTCGAAAGCCCACTCCACCCCAAATAACGAGGTCCCCCAGCATGGCTTCAATATCGCGAGCGCCGTCTGGCCCTCCCTTCGGGCGGCGCGGACGAGCGTCGGTGTACCCGCCAAGCATTGGGAGCAACGCAAGGCAGAGCCGCTCTCGATCGGCTTGCGCCAGCACCCAAGTGCGAAGACGTTCTTCCGTTAAACGAGCTTCACTCATCAAGAACTCTTTCTGAATTCTAAATCCGGCCCAATCGTCCGCGCGCCTCGCCGCCCGCCGACTTCCGCTCCAACTCCGGAATCAGCGTCCACCCGTGCGGCCGCCCCGCCCCCCGCCAGCAAATTGTGAAACGCCGTCCGAGTCCCCATCTCATACAACACATTCTAATGCGCCAACTCCCGCAGATCGGCATAATACTGCTCGATCAGCTTCCCCAGCGGATTCTTCCCCCGCTTAGTCGTGCCAATCCCATCACTCACGCGCTCGCCCCCCGATCAGGTGTGGATCAATCATTAACCGCCAAAGATAACAAACCCATCGCTCTCACCCAAGTCCACCCCGCACCTCGAAAGTCGCTCGCGTCGTCGCGTCCCCCCTTTGCTTCTTTGTCCCTTTGACCCTTTGCGACAAATCCCGAACCCCCGTCGTTCCCCCGGCCACCTCCAAGTTTCTGTCGCAGAGAAGCAAAGAAACAAAGATCAAATAAAAAATCCCCTTGCTATTGTGTTAGGTATCCGTTATGATTCGCTCGGTTCTAACAAAGGGGGACAAATGTCCAGCAGCATCGCGCTCGCGTCTCAAAATACCACCGCCCAGGATCTCACCGACCTCCGCGCCCAGCGAAACCGCCAAAACGCCCAAAAATCCACCGGTCCCAAAACCAAGGAAGGCAAATCCCGTTCCGCCCAAAACGCCAGAACCCACGGCCTAACCTCAACCCTCCCACCCACCGCAGTCCCCGTCCCCGACCCCACCGCCCAACTCACCTACACCACCCTCATACAAGAGCTCATCGAAGAACACCGCCCCACCACCCCCACCCAACACACCCACTTAGATGAACTCACCCACATTATCTGGAAGCTCCAATACATCCCCAGAATCGAACACCGCCTCCTCAACACCCCGCTCCCGGAC
>JAQGHM010000055.1 GCA_028291615.1 Phycisphaerales bacterium
CCGACTCGATAGAACTGTCACATGGATGATGGGCCTCCAGAAGGAGACCCGATGTGATGGAGCACTTGTCGATGAGTTGCAAGGAACGGACGCGGTTGGAGGTATTTTCACGGGTGAAGGCCAGGCAGATCACCAGGGTCAAGGCGGCGGCGCTGCTCGGGCTGAGCTATCGGCAGACGCTGACGCTGCGGGCGTACCGGCGTTACGCCAAGCGCGGGGCGGCGGGGCTGGTGCACGGCCTGCGCGGCAAGGTCTCCAACCGGGGGCATGACCGGTCGCATCGACAAACGGTGCTGGCGGCTTACCGCCAAAGCTACGGCGACTTTGGCCCCACGCTGGCGGCCGAGCAGATGGCGGCGCGGGACGATCTGGCCGTCAATCACGAGACGCTGCGGCGCTGGCTGGTGAACGAGGGACTGTGGCGGGGATCACGCAAGCGTCAGCAGCACCGAAGCCGTCGCGCGCGCAAGGCGCACGCGGGGGAACTGGTGCAGCTCGACGGCTCGCCGCACGACTGGCTGGAGGGACGCGGGCCGCGGCTGACGCTGGTCGAGTTCGTCGATGACGCGACCGGTCGCGCTTACGGGCGGTTCTACGCCGAGGAGACCACCGCGAGGCGGTGATGGACTGCCTGGGGCGCTACGCGCGGCGGCACGGCCTGCCCCGCGCGTTGTACGTCGACAAGGACAGCATCTACACCGTG
Organism: Phycisphaerales bacterium; assembly: GCA_028291615.1. Lineage (GTDB taxonomy): Bacteria > Planctomycetota > Phycisphaerae > Tepidisphaerales > Tepidisphaeraceae > RYN-433. Next base: position 704 of record JAQGHM010000055.1, read on the forward strand.
AACAACCGCGAGGCGACCGGGGCGGAGATCCTGGCCGGGCGCGAGCCCCAGACGCAGTTCGCCCGGGCGATGGCGGAACTGGGCGTGGCGATCATCCTGGCCAACAGCCCGCAGGCCAAGGGACGCGTCGAGCGCGTGCACGGGACGCGCCAGGATCGCCTGGTCAAGCTGATGCGGCTGGCCGGCGGGATCACGACGATGGAACAGGTCAACGCCTACCTCGAGGATCACTACTGGTCGTCGTACAACGCCAGGTTCGCGGTGGCGGCGGAACTGGCGGCGGACCTGCACCGGCCTGCGTTGACGGCGACAAGCCTGGCGGCGCTGGACGGGGCGTTGTGCGTGAAGGAGCCGCGGACCGTGGGCCGGGACTGGTGCATCTGCTACGAGCGGCGCGTGCTGCAGGTGGCGATCAGGCACCAGTCGCTGGCGCTGGCGGGCCGACGCGTGGAAGTTCGCGCGCATGCGGGCGGACGATTGAGCGTGTGGTTCGGCGGACGCGAGCTGGAACACCGGGAACTACCGGCAGCAGCGGCGGCGGCGGCGGCGGCGGCGGCGGAAGCGGCAGCGACAACCGATCGCCCCAAACCCGTCACCCCCACGTCGCCGCGGCCCGCATTTGCGAATAACAAGACCTCCAAGCCGTCGGCGGACCACCCGTACCGGCGAGGAACCGAGGCGCGTGGCGGGGTGGTGCGGGGCTCTTCGGCTACGCCTCAGACCCCCGCACCACCCCGCCGTACGAACGTGACACTTCTAATGAGTTAACGGATGTGACATTTCTATTGGGTTGCGACACAACGACTAGCGCGGGTGGTCGATTTGAAGGTGGGCCACTATACTCCCCGCCACCTCACAATGCCTTCTGTGCGCCGACCGATCCTTCGATTCGTGCTTTGCGTGGTTTCGCGACCGAGGCTGACGTTGGCGCTGACGCTGGCGGCGACGGTGGTTTGCGTGGGGGTGGCGGTGGGGCGGCTGGGGATCTCGACGGATCAGGCGAAGTTGTTTTCGCGGGACGTACCGTTCTTTCGGGACTTCGTGGAGTTCGGGCGACAGTTTCCGGAGAACGATGGGATCTACGTGGTGGTGCAGCCGCGCGACCGCAAGGCGCAGCCGGCGGTGGAGCGGTGGGCGGCGGCGGCGGAGGCGATCGCGGAGCGGTTGCGGGGGTTGCCGCAGCACGTGAAATCCGTCGCGGCGCGCGTGCCGCCTGACGAGATGGGCGGACAGGGCCTGCTCTTCGAGGACCCGAAAACCCTGCGCGAGACGGTCGAGGAAACGCGGCGATTCATCCCGCTCATCAGGCTGTTCGCGGAAAAGCCCAATGTTCTAACGGGTCTGCTGGGGGCTACGCCGCTGGATCGTTTTCTTTCGGCGATGGCGACGCAAATGCCGGATGACGAGCGCGCACCGTTCGCCGCCGCGCTCGCGCGTTCCTGGACTAAATCGCTGGCGACAACAAGGCCGGTACTTCCCAATCTCGCGGCGATAGGCTCGGAAGACCCGTCGCGCCTCGGATACTTTTACGTCCCCGACCAGACCGATCGCAGTCGCCACCTGCTGCTGGTTCGCGTGACGCCGCGGGAAAACTATACGTCGCTGACCGCGATCAGCGAGACGGTCGAGGCGATCCGGGCTGCCACCGCCGATGCGGCCAAAGCGTTTCCGGAGTTCGACGTCGGCTTAACCGGCCGGCCGGCGCTGGAGGCGGACGAGATGCGCACGACCGACACGGATTCGACGCGCGCGGAGATCGTGGCGCTGTCGGCGGTGTTCGTCGGGCTCGTGCTGCTTTTGCGCTCGATCTGGCTGGCGATCGCGGCTGAGATCACGCTGGGCGTGGGGATCGCGTGGACGTTTGGCTGGGCGACGGTGACGCTGGGGGAGCTGAATTTGCTGTCGATCGTGTTCATGCTGGCGCTGATCGGGATCGGGATGGATTACCTGGTGCAGATCCTGTCGCGCTACCGGCACGAGCGCACGTTGCGGAACGATCCACGACGGATCTGGGTGGCGGTGTTCCGGCAGGTCGGGGCGCCGATTAACACGGCGACGCTAGGGGCGGCGGGGGCGTTTCTCGTTTCGCTGCTGACGGTTTTTCGCGGGGCGGCGGATCTGGGATTGATCGCGGGGGGCGGGTTGCTGTTGTGCCTCTTCGCGGGGTATACATTTTTGCCGGCGCTGTTGACGATTTGGCCTGCGCGAAGGCGGGGAGAGTTGACCACGAAGGCACGAAGGCACGAAGGGAAGACAAATCAAGAGACAAAGGATGTCGCCGCTGGGGCGGGCGCGAATGCACCGAGCGTTTCTAATGTGTCCACTTTTTCTTCGCGCCTTCGTGCCTTCGTGGTTGATCCTGCTTCGCATCCCTGGTGGCTGGGACCGGTCATCTGGGGAGTGTTGCTGTTGATCGCGATTCCGTTTGCGCTGCGGACGGGATTTAACCCGGGGTTGCTGGAATTGCAGGCTCCTCATTTGCGCTCGGTGCAGTTGGTGCGGAAGTTGGAGACCTGGTCGGCTGTGGTGCTGTCGAAGGATCTGGAGGCGCTGCGGCGGGCGCGGGAGGCGCTGCGCGGGGCGGCGACGGTAGAGCGGACGGAGAGCGTGTTGAATGCGTGGGACAATTACGAGGCGCTGACGAAGCAGATTCCGCCGCTGCCAAAGATCGAATGGGCCGAGCCGACGCCGGTGGGGGCGGCCGATCTGGCGCGATTGGCGGATCGGGCGGACGGGCTGGCGGGGACGTGGAGTGGGGCGGGCGGCTCGCGCGAGGCAGGCGAGGCAGTGGCGGCGTTGAGGGAGTTCGCGGCGGCGGTGCGCAAGACGCCGCCGGAACGGGCGGCGGCGAGCTTGAGTGCGTGGCAGGTGGGGTTCGTGGAGGAGTTGAAGGGGATGCTGGCGACGTTCGATCCTCCGCCGCCGGACTTGGCGAAGGTGCCGGTGGCGCTGCGCGACCATCTGATCAGCGAGTCGGGCGTTTACGCGCTGCACATCTATCCGAAGGAGGATCTCTGGCGGAACGACGCGCTGGAGCGATTTGTGGGAGAGGTGGAATCGAGGATCGCAAGAGTACCGGGGCCGCTGACGCTCACGGGAATCGCGCACAATATTGCACACTCGACAGCGTCGATTCGATCTTCGTTCATTCACTCGACGCTTTATGCGCTGGGACTGATCTTCCTGCTGGTCTGGATCGACCTGCGGCGAATATCGCACACGCTGGCGGCGGTGAGCGTGCTGGCGCTGGGGTTGTCGATGCTGGTCGGGTTGATGGGCCTCTTTCGCGTTGAGTGGAACTTCGCGAACTTTTTCGGCTTGCCGATCCTGATCGGGGCGGGGCATGAATATGGCGTATTTCTGATTCACCGCTACCGCGAAGCGTTGGCGCACCCGCGCCGCGGGTGGGTGGGATGGGATGTGGCGGATCGGGCGCTGCTGCTGTGCGCGTTCGTCACTTCGAGCAGTTTTGGGTTCTTCTTCCTGCTCGCTCATCATCGCGGGCTTAAGAGCCTGGGGCTGGTGATGGCGCTGGGGAGCGCGTGTATTTACCTGGCGAGCGTGGTTGCGGTGCGGCCAGTGTTGAAGATGATGCTGAGCCGTAAGCGGTGAACGCTCACGCCGTCGCTACGTCGCGGCCCCAGGCTTCGAAGCGTTTGAGCATTTCCTCGTTCACGCTGCGCGGCGTGGTGCTGATGACGTCGATAAGGATCTCTCCGGTGATCGGGCCTTCGGTGCCGGTCGCGACCGATCGCAGGAAGGGGATCGTCGCGGCGCGGTCGCAGACGTATTTGATGTCAGCGCCGCTCATGCCTTCCATCTGCCGCGCCAGCGCGTCGAGGTCGATCCCTTCTTCAAGCGGGCGCTTGCCGAGATAGATGTCGAGCATTTTCCGGCGCGCGGCGAGGTCAGGGAGCGGGATGTAGACTTTTTCGTCGAAGCGACCGGGGCGCAGGACGGCCGGGTCGAGCTGCCAGGGGACGTTGGTCGCGCCCATGAAGAGGACGGCGCGCACTTCCTTCTGGTTGTCGAAGCCTTCCATTCCTTGAAGGATCTGCGGCACCACGCGCTGCATAACGCTGCTCCCCTCGTCGCGCCGCGCGGGCACCAGCGCTTCGATCTCATCAATGAAGATGACGCTGCGCTTCTCGGCCTGAGCGGCGTCGAAGAGCTTCTTGATGTTCTGCTCGGCCTCGCCGACCCATTTGCTGAGCATCTCAGCGGGGGAGACGCGGAAGAAGGTGGCATCGATCTCGCCGGCCGTCGCCTTGGCGAGCATGGTTTTGCCTGTGCCCGGCGGACCATAGAGCAGCACGCCGCCGCCGCCTTTGATGCCAAACTTCTGCGCCAATTCCGGATGCTCAAACGGATAGACCATCTTCAGGCGAATGTCTTCCTTCACCGCATCCAGCCCGGCCACGTCGGCGAAGCGCAGTTTTGGCTTTTCCTTGACGATCCACTGATCGGCGGACGCGCTGCCCTCGGCTTCTTCGCTCTTTTCGGTATGGCCCGAACCGGCGGGTTTGACGCCCGATGCCTTTCGCTTCTGCTCCTTGGCGCGCTCACAATCCTTCGCCAGTTCCAACAATTTGGCGGCCGTCGCGCGGCGGGCTTCCTTCAGTTCCTCGCCGGCCGCGTCCTTCGACAATTCCACCATTGCGCGCGCTGCCTCTAGAAGGTAGACGCGGGCCGAATCCCACTGACCGGCGCGACGCGCATCGAGGCCCTTCTGCTGATAACGCTCAAACGTATCCCAGGTCACTCCCGGCATGCTGCGCTCCTCAAGTTGATCCGCGTCGATTGCGGAACGTTGGGATTGTACACACCGCGCCGATGAATTTGCCTCAGTGGGTCCCAAACCATTTTTTCTAAGCACGGGCAATCACACAAGGCCTAGAGGAAAATCCGTCAACCGCACCACCCCCGTCGCCGTCACCAGGTACTGATTCTCCAGCCGAATCCCCCCCGCCAGCGCCTCGCCATAAATCCCCGGCTCGGCTGTGAAAACCTCACCCGCCATCAGCGTGTCGTCCCACTCCGGATTCAGATGCGGATACTCGTGCGGATTCAGGCCGACCCCATGCCCGAGATGATGTGTCAATTCCGGCTGGCCGTTTTTCTTCAGGTGATCGTTGATCCACTCCCACAGGTGATACGACGGCGTTCCCGCCTTCGCGTTCATCTCCACCAGCCCGAGGCAATCGCGCAGCACCTCCCACGCGGCGTACTGCGCATCCGTCGGTTTGCGGTTGACCGCGATCGTCCGCGCGTTGTCCGAGAAATAGCCGCGGAAGACCGGCCCCACATCCAGGATATAAAGCTGCCCATCGCCGGCCGCATGTCCTGCTCGCGGCGGCCCGCCCGGCACGCCGCATGCGTAATCATTTCCCAGGTACGCCGACAACGGTTCGCCCGCCGCCTCCACCGCCGCCGCCTGCAGTTCCGCGTACACGCGCACCTCCGGGATGCCCGGCTCGATGATCTCCCGCGCCCGCTCGTACATCGCGCCGCAGCAGGCAATCGCGCGCATCATCAGTTCCAGCTCGTCGGCGTCTTTCACCCGCCGCATCTGGAAGATGTCCTCGTCGATCGGCTCGGCCGGTTCGCAGTAATTCAGCACCACCTGCGACGTCACGATCGATGCGTCCACGCCAATGTTCTTCATCCCCTTCTCGCGGAAGATCGCAGCGACCATCATTCCGAGTTCCCACGGCTGATCGTCGCGCAGCGTCGAGAAGAGATTCGCCTCGTACGATCGCACGTCATCCGCCGCCGCAGCCTTGTTGGGCGTGTTCGCGGTGATCAGGATCGACCGCCCGTCAGGGAATAACACGAAGGCGGACAAATGCTGCGGCTGGGTCCAGTGCGACGTAAAATAATAAACGTGATGAGGCGCGCCGATGAGAACCGCGTCGAACTTGCGCTCTTCCATCAGATCTAATAATCGTTTTTGTCGCTGCCGCGACAAGATCGGGGTGAGCATGGCGCGCAATGTTAACCGACTCACACATTCATCGCAGCAAACACCTCTCCGTCGTGATTCTGATTTCGGTCCTGGCCCCTTTTGCCTTCTTTACCCCTTTGCGTTACCACATACGGTCAGGCTGAAACTTCGCGAAAGGACCGATCGCATGCCCCCGTCCAACATCGCCACCGCCGCCGATTACGCCGACGCGATGATGATCGCGCGGCGGGCGAAAAACGTGCTGTTTTTCCTGCTACTGCTAATGCTGCTTCTGCAGCTCGGCACGTTCTTCGTCGCCCACAGCACCAACTGGATCCTTCCCGATGCCACGCCCTCTCTGGCCGACACGGTCGGCCCGGCCACCCTGCCCGCAACCCTGCCGACGACTCAGCCGGCGGTTGTGTCCGATGCGAGGCGGATGCTGCCGGCGGTACTCCGGTACCTGACCGCACTCATCGATTTTCTCGGCATCGTGCTGATCCTTGTGCTTGCGGTCGTGCTGCTTTTGATCATCAAGATCATGCTGGTTGGCCGGTTGATCGGCGTGGCGCGGGTGACGTCGGCGTTCGTCTGGTGCGTCTTCCTGGCGCTGCTGCTCTTCCCCTGGCAGGCGTTTTTGCAGAACACGGATTTTAATGGCGATTTCAAGCTGCCCGGCGTGCTCTTTACCTGGTCCGAGTTGGTCCACCCGACAGCCGGCGCCAAGTTCTCAAGCTCCGACTTCAACCAGTCGATCCTGCGCTGGGCGCGCTTCGTCGGCTGGCCGGTTATTGCCCTGATCCTGCTGCTGGTGGTTCAGGCCAAGAGCAGTAGAGGCCTCCGCGCGGCTTTGGGTGAATCCGAACTGGAATCCCCAGACGACATGGCGCTCAACTGACCAGCAGCAGTCGTACCGCAGGTGCGCGTTCTCTCCGATCAATGATGTCCGAATCCCACGCCCATCCTCACCGCAAGCGCGTCGTCGCCCGCGAAGTCGACCAGGTCGAAGCCGCCAACCGCGACGCCGCCGCGATGCCGCCTGACATCGTCATTAACTACGACTCCTCCTCAACCGAGGCGGATCAAGCCACCGTCGTCGATCCCACCACCCTTGGCCGCCGCTATCGCCGCTCATCCCATCATCGCGTCTATCGCTGGACGCAAGGGTGCTCGATGCTCGGCGCGCTACTCGCTGCAATCAGCGTCATCTGCACGATGGCCGACGACATCCTCCTGAGTCGCTGGCTCGCCGCCCCGGCGCTGGGACTCACGACTTTCTCCATCGCGCTCGCCGGACAGACCAGCCTCTCCGCCCGCTGGCGCGGCTGGGCGATCGCCAGCACCGTCTTCGCCTCCGTCGCGCTCAGCCTCACATGGCTTCAGCCCATGATCATGCGCGACGACCCGACCGAATTAAACATCCCCCGCCCCCGCCCGCAAACCCCCGCCAACCCGTAAATCTTCCCTCATTTTCCTTTTGCCATTTGGCCCTTTGCCTTCAACCCATCCCTTGCTACAACTCCCCCATGCGCGAAGAACGCGGCCGGCTTCCCGGCGGCACCATCATCAATGAATCCGTCGAGCTATGGGGCTCGGTCGGCGGACACGTCACCGTCGTCGACGGCGGAAAATTCTACGTCCGCGGCGCGATCTACGGCGACCTCATCGTCGAAGACGGCGGCCGCTGTCACGTCTTCGGAAACGTCCAGGGAAACCTGGTCGTGAAGGAGGGCGCCAAGGTCATCCACAGCGGCGTCATCGGCCAAAACATAATCAACGAAGGCGGCCGCCTGGTGGTCGAAGCCCTCGCTACCGTCATGGGCAAAATTAAAACCAAGGCAGGGGAAAGCAAACTCGAAGGTAAACACAGGGAGAAAACGTGAAACATGAAACATGAAGATCGCGCCTCTTCATGTTTCACGTCTTCATGTTTCACGCTTTCACTTCCCCAAAATCTCGCGAAGCGCCGCCAGCACCAGCGCCACGTTCCGCCGGCTCGAGCTATACCCCATCAACCCGATCCTCCAGACCTTCCCCTTGAATACGCCCAATCCCGCCCCGATCTCGATCCCATAATCGTCGAGCAGCCGCCGCCGCACCCCCGCCTCATCCACGCCATCCGGCACCGTCACCGCGTTCAACATCGGCAGCGAATGTCCCTCCTGGCTCGCGTAACTGATCCCCAGTTTCGCCAGCCCCTCCTTCAACATCGCCGCCATCGCGCGATGGCGATTGAAGCGATTCTCCAGCCCCTCTTCGAGCACGATCGTCAGCGCCTCGTGCAGGCCGTACAGCATATTGATCGGCGCGGTGTGGTGATACGCGCGCTCTTGCCCCCAGTAATTCTTGATCATCGAAAGATCCAGGTACCAGCTCTGCACCTTCTGCTTCCGCGCCGCCAGCCGCTCCATCGCTCGCGCGCTAAACGTCACCGGCGACAACCCCGGCGGACACGACAAACACTTCTGTGTCCCCGAGTACGCCGCGTCCACACCCCACTTGTCGATCTCCACCGGCGCGCCGCCCAAACTCGTCACGCAATCCAGTAGAAACAGTGCCGCGTTCGCGCGAGCCGCTTCGCCGATGCGATCCACCGGCTGATGCGCACCCGTCGATGTCTCCGCGTGCACGATCGCCACGATTTTCGGTTTCACGCGCTCGATCGCCTTGATCACCTCGCCCTGATCGAACACCGTTCCCCACGGCGCTTCGAGCTTCTCGACCACCGCTCCGCATCGTCCCGCCACGTCCGCCATCCGCCCGCCAAACACACCATTCACGCCGACCAGCACCTCGTCTCCCGGCTCGACAAGATTCGCGAACACCGTCTCCATCCCGGCCGAGCCCGTGCCGCTCATGGCCATCGTCATTTCGTTCGACGTGCGAAACACCTCCTTCAGCTTCGCGCGAATCTCGTCCATGAGCTGGAGAAACACGGGATCGAGATGCCCGATCGTCGGCCGCCCCAGCGCCTCCAGCACGCGCGCCGGCGTGTCCGAAGGCCCCGGCCCAAGCAGAATCCGCTGAGGAATGTTGATCATCCCCCGATGGTCAATCGACACGTGTCGATTGTCAATTCCTTCATAACGTCGCCGCAATACCCCCGCGCGTTCCAATAACTGCCAAAATCGCGCGGCATATCCCCTACCGCCGCTCTTCATCCGCATCAGTTCCCCGTCTTAACAGCCTATCAAGATCGGTGAAGCCCGTATTCATTTGCTTGACTGGCCCGGCTGATTTCCCGGGGTATTCTTTCTTCACCGTCGACCAGAAGTACACGCTAAGTCTGCAAATGGGGGCGCGCGGCCAGTGGAAGTAATGATGATCCGTATCCTTCGTCTTTACTACAGTCGCATAGAAACA
>JAQGHM010000136.1 GCA_028291615.1 Phycisphaerales bacterium
CGCCCGGGATTCCTAGCGCGCCACGGCTTGGATGCCGAGGAATTGTGCGCCCAGAAGCCCGGGCTGATCCACGCGACCGTCGTTCTTCACGGCGAGAAGGGCCCGTGGTCGAACCGGCCCGGCTTCGACGAGATCGGCGCGGCGGTCTCGGGCGTGTTTACCCTGGAAGGAACGCCGACGCGCCCGAAGGGGCCGCCTATCGTGCCCATCGCCGACAACGTCGTCGGCTGGCTGGGCACGACCGGGATCCTCGCAGCGCTGCGACGACGCGCGATCGAGGGAGGCAGCTATCGCGTCGTCGTCTCGCTCACACGGACCGTGCTGTGGCTGCTCTCGCTCGGGATCTTTGATAAAGCCTACGCGCAGGCCACCGCCGGCACGACCGACGAGCACCAATACCCCGAGCCGGATCTTTTCACCGCGGAAACGCCGTGCGGTTTCTATCAGGGGATGACGGACCAGGTCGTGCTCTCGCGGACGCCCGGCGCGTACCGCACCGTCCTCGTGCCGCGCGGCTCGAGCAAACCGCAATGGCTTCAGGAGGAATGACATGGCTTCGCTCACACCGAAAAACTCGACTAACGGAGAATGGTGCAAGACCAGGATCGTCATCCTCGGCGGCGGCTTTGGCGGCGTTTCGACCGCCGCTCACCTGGAGCGACTGTTCCGCCGCCGGCCGGATGTCGAGATCGTTCTCGTGAGCCGGGACAACTTCATCGTCCTCACGCCGTTACTCTTTGAGGTCTGCTCCGGGACGCTCGACGCGCGCCACTGCACCTTGCCGATCCGCGCGTACCTGCGCACCACGCGCTTCGTCGAGGCTACGGTGCACGACATCGATCTGGACCGCAAGGTGGTTCGTCTCAGCGATGGCAAGGATCGGAGTGAACTGAGCTACGACCAGCTTGTTCTGGCAATGGGCGCGCGGACCAACCGGGGAATGATCCCAGGCTCGGAGCATGCCTTCACGTTCAAGACCGTCGCCGACGCCTTGTTGCTCCGCAATCACATCATCGAGCGCTTTGAGCGCGCCGACGCTGAGCGAGATCCAGACCGCAAACGCCGCCAACTGACGTTCGTGATCATCGGCGGCGGGCTGGTCGGGGTGGAGCTGTTCGGCGAACTCACTGCGTTCGCAGACCAAATCGCGCCGCTTTACCAGAGCGTCGATCGAAACGAGGTCCGGTTCGTCCTGCTTCAGGGCGGCGACCGGCTCATGCCGGAGATCGACCCGCGCCTTGCCGACTACGGGACCGAGGTCCTTCGCCAGCGGACTGGCGCGGACATTCGAACCGGGGCGAAGGTGCGCGCGATTGAACCCGGCGCCGTCCACCTGCCGGACGAAACGATCGAGGCGCAAACGATCGTGCTGGCCGCGGGAGTGGCCACCGAACCGGTCGTGGCAGCGCTGCCAATACAGAAGGACCGTCGCGGGCGAGTCACCGTCGACGGAACCATGCGCTGCCCGAGCCGTCCCGACGTCTGGGCGATCGGCGATTGCGCCACGATCCCGTCACCCTCGGGCGATCCTTATCCCACACTCGCCCAGCACGCCATGCGCGAAGCGCGGGTGCTGGCCCGAAACATTTTCGATGTTCTCGATGGCCGACCGCCTCGCCCGTTTGTCTATACGACGCTGGGGATGATGGGATCTCTCGGCCACAACAAGGGGTTCGGGCAGCTCATCAAGGTCCGCGTGCGCGGCCGCCTGGCGTGGTTCGTCCGACGCACGTACTACCTGCTCCAGATGCCAGGCTGGGCGCGGCGGCTGCGGATCGTGATCGACTGGACCTTCGCGCTGCTGTTCCGACCGGACATCGTCAAGATCGGTCTGGACAGCGAGGCCGTCGCGGTCCTCCGCGAGCAATCGCAGACTGGCGAAGACTCGACGGCCGTCATACCCGAGGTCGACCGCCGCAAACAAGATGAACGGCCAAGCGAAGCTATTGGGAATGACAACCAAGCTCGGTCACCCGTCAACGACCCAGCGAGCTCCGCTCAACAATAATCAACACCAGCGCGTGTCGATAAGGAATCGCCAAATGTTCGAACAACTACTGGATCAGCGTATGAACGATGAACCGGCGTCTCAGCCGGACGCTGTCGAAGTCCTTCCATCGCCCCAGCGTATTCAATGGGACTACATCCAGCTCGTGCTGCGCGACTGCAACGGCAACATTTCGTTGGCCTCCCGGCGGCTCCACATGCACCGCCGGACTCTACAACGAAAACTCGCAAAGCTGCCTCCCGACGTCTAGGTCAATGCCGGCGCCAGCACCAAATGTCGCGCGCAAGTACGCCATCGCTTATTGACCAAAAGATTGAAAGACAATCATGACGCCACGCCAAGCACATCTTTGGGCCATCGGGTATGACGATCCTGGCCAAGCCGAGCGCGCCCGCGCCGAGGTCACCAATTTGGCTGGGCCGGGACAGTATCTCCTCCTGCTCGACGTCGCCATTCTCGCGCGGGCCGTCAACGGCTCCTACACGCTCAATCGCGAACCGTTCCCGCTAACCAGCAACGTTCTGGCGGGCGGAACGCTCGGGTTCCTGGCCGGCTTGGCGCTCGCCGCGCCCATGACGGGCGCAGCGATCGGAGCGTTGCTCGGCACCGCCGCCTCAACCGTCGCGAATGCTGTAGCGATTGAGGACACGTTCATTCGCGATGTCGAAAGGTTAATGAAGCCAGGGACGTCGGCCGTGCTGGTGCTGGACCACCAAGGCGACCTTCAGGTGGTCCTGCACGCGATTCGGGGGATGGGTGGCACGGTGCTGAAGACCAACTTAGATCTCGAGCGCGCGAAGCTGATCCAGGCGATGTTGAGCGCCGAGCCGACTGCCGTCAATCCGATTCCAAATGGTGATCCGAAATGAGCGACCCTGATTCAACTTCAGTGAGGGCAGAACCGTCAGCGCCGGTGGGTCCGAACGGCCTCCCTGTGCCGCCGCCGGACGTTCAAGAACTGGTGGCAGCCCCGAAGCAGCGACACCCGTGGGTCATGCTAGCGTCGATGGTGTTGCTCGTCATCATCGCCGCGACGACGATTTCCTTCTTCATGGTGGGTGGCAGTCATGAGTCGACGAACGATGCCTACGTCGAAGCCCGGGTCGTGCGGATCAGCCCGAAGGTATCGGGCCAGGTGATTTCGCTGCGCGTTGACGACAACGATGCCGTGAAGGCGGGCGATTTGCTGCTTGAGATCGACCCGGTCGACTACCAGGCCAAGGTCGATCAGGCGACCGCGGCGGTGACGGCGTCTGAAAGCGCGGTCGAGCAGGCCAAGGCGGCCGTGCTGCGCGCGGAGGCGAATGTCGGCGAAGCGCAAGCGGCTGCGCGGGCGGCGGCGACCGAAGCGCTACGCCGCGCCAGCGACTATCGCCGGTACGCCGCGATGGGCACGGACGGTGTTTCCGCGCAACAAGTCGAGACCGCCAAGCACGCATCGGATGCCGCTAACGACCAGAAGGAGGCTGCAGAACAGAAAGCCGCCGCCTCCGCCGCGGAGTTGAACGTCGCCAAGACGAACATCGGCAGCGCAGAAGCCCAGGTTGCAGCAGCCAAGGCGCAGTTGCGGTTTGCCCAGCTTCAACTCCAGTACACCAGGGTCTATGCGCCCGAGTCGGGGACCGTCACCAAGCGGAACGTCGAAAACGGCGCCTTCATCTCCGCGGGGCAACCGCTGCTCGCGATCGTGCGAACCGAGCGTTGGATCGTCGCGAACTTCAAGGAAGTTCAGCTCCACCACATGCGCATGGGCCAGCCGGTGGAGGTAAAGGTTGACTCCTTCCCCGATACACCGCTGCGTGGGCGCGTGCAGAGCCTGCAATCCGGCACCGGATCGCGGTTTGAACTTCTACCGCCGGAAAATGCGACGGGGAATTGGGTGAAAGTGGTTCAACGACTGCCCGTGAAGATCGTCTTTGAACCCGACCAGCCTGGAGTCCAGCGACTCGAACCGGGTATGTCGGCAGAGGTGAGCGTCGAAACTCGAAAAACATCCGTCCCCGGCACTGGGGTGGAACGCTCCGCAGGCTCCGCTACGGCGGAGGCGAAATGAGTCGCCCCGTCCCAGCTCGCGCCCTCCGAATGACGGCCGCCGTCGCCTCGGCTTTGTTCATCTCGCTTGGATGCAAGGTGGGCCCGAACTATCAAGCCCCACGCGTCGAAACTCCGGGATCGTTCTCCAACGCAAAAGCCCAAGCCGCTAGCGGCCCAAGTACATCGCCGACGACAAAGCAGTCGGTCGTCGACACTCAAACTGCACCATGGATCGATTGGTGGACGAAGTTCAACGATCCGCAGCTCGATTCGCTCGTGACGCGCGCGCTGAAGGCAAATCACGAGCTAGCCGTCGCGACGGCACGCGTGCATGAGGCGCGGGCCGCCGAGCGTGTTGCAAGGTCCGGACTCTATCCAACCGTCGATCTCTCCACGGCCTTCCTCAAGAGCCGCGGCAGCGCGGCGGGCTTCGGCTTCCCGTACGGCCTGCCCGGCGTGGACACCAATCTGTTTCAAATCGGTTTTGACGCGACCTACGAGGTCGATCTGTTCGGCGGCGTGCGGCGAAGCGTTGAAGCCGCAGGAGCGCTGGCCGACGCAACCGTGGACCAGCGCCGGGCCGTTCAAGTGACGCTGCTCGGCGAGGTCGCGCGCAATTACATCAGCCTGCGGGCGCTGCAGCGGCGCCTGGCCGTCGCACAGGCCAATCTCCAGGACCAGCAAAAGACGCTCGACGTTGTGGAACGGCGTCTGAAGAATGGCCTGGCGACAACTTTCGATCGCGTGCGCGCCATCGCGCAAGTGGCCGCGACCGAATCGAGCATTCCGCCGCTCCAAGCCGGCATCAATCAAACGATGTATAGCCTGGCGGTGCTGCTGGGCGAACTGCCGACGGCGCTGGTGGACGAGCTGACTGTGGCCGCGCCGATTCCGCCGGTGCCGCCCAAAGTGCCGGTGGGAATGCCCTCCGAATTGCTTCGCCGTCGGCCCGATGTGATGCGCGCCGAGCGAATTCTCGCGGCCGCGACGGCGGAGCAAGGCATCGCCACTTCGGATCTCTTCCCGCATCTGCTGCTCGGCGCAACCGCCGGCGTGCAGAGCCGGCATCTTGACAATCTCTTCAGCCAGAATAACGGCGGCTCCGGCTTCTACGCCGCGGGCCCGGCCGCAAGCTGGACGATCTTCGACGGCGGACGGCGCATGGCGAACATAGACCGCTCCAAGGCCCGCGTCGCCGGGGCGCTCGCGGATTACGAAGGGACTGTGCTCGCGGCCCTGCGTGATGTCGAAAGCACGCTCACCGCCTATTCGCACAATCAAGCCAGACGAGAAACGCTCAACAAGCTGGTGGTGCAGAACCAGGAGGCGGTCCGCATCGCCCAGCAGCAGTACGCCAACGGCCTGATCGACCTACTCGATGTACTGGAGGTCCAACGGAATCTTTATGCCGCACAAGATGCGCTGGCCCACTCGGATCAGGCCGTCTCGTCGGATCTGGTTGCGATCTACAAGGCGCTGGGCTGCGGTTGGGAGAACCAAGCGCCATGACGACGATCAACACCCAACTTCCGCCACTGTCGCAGCAGCCCCTCTTGACGTACTCGCCGGCCCTGGACCGCACCGTCAGAATGATGACCGTCCTCGTCGTCACGCTCGTGACCTCGATAGAGTTTCTCACCAGCTACGCCGTCGGCGTCGCGCTGCCGGACATCCAGGGAGACCTCGCGGCGTCGTTCGACGAAGGAAGCTGGATCCTCACGACCTACACCACCTGCTTCCTCGTCGGTCTCGTCCTCAGCAACTGGATGTCCGACCGCATCGGCTACCGCCGCTGGATGGTTTTCTCCATCGTGCTCTTCATGGGTTCATCCGTCGGCTGCGGCGTAAGCCATACCCTCGTTCAGATGCTCATGTTCCGCGGCCTGATGGGCTTCGCCGGAGGCAACTTCCTCACCCGAGCACAGACGGCGATCTACCGCGTCTACGTGGGAATGGATCGCTTCAAAGCGCTGCTCGTTCTCGCATTCGGCGTAGTCGTCTGCGCCCGAACCTCGGGAGCGGCGGTCGGCGGATATCTCACGGAGTGGTATTCCTGGCGATATATCTTCTTCCTCAACGTGCCGCTCGCGCTGGCAGCGCTGGTCATGATCGTGACCTTTCTGCCTGATGTGAAGGCGCCGAAGCGCTCTGGTCCGCTCGACGTTGCGGGGCTCGTTTTGCTAATCGGATGGCTCGCTTCACTTCAGATCGTCCTCAGCCGCGGCGAGCGGGATGACTGGTTTTCGGATCCGCTGATCGTCACGCTCACGTGCATCGTGGCGATCTGCCTGCCGCTGTTCATCTGGTGGGAAACGCGGCCTGCCAACGCTAATCCCATCATCAGCCTCAAACTTTACGCAACCCGGAACTTCGTGCTGGGATCGATCTACGTCGTCGTGCTCGGCATGATGCTGTACGGTCAGATGTACGTCCTTCCGCAGTTCCTTCGAGGCGTGCAACATCACTCGGCGTGGGGGACCGGAAAGCTTCAAACGATTAACGCGATCTGGTTCACGATCGGCCTGGTCGCCGGCGCGCTGCTCATGAAGCCCCTGGGCTTTCGCGCCGGCCTGGGCGTTGGGGCCGCGATGTTCATCACGGGCGTGTGCGTATGGAATGGTCGCCTTACCTCGCAAATCTCCGATGACGCGATGTACCTCCCGCTCGCGTTAACCGGCTTCGGCACCGGATGGCAGATCGGCCCGATCTCGACGCTGATCAACAGCCATACGTCGAATCTGCTCACCGGCGAAGGGATGGAACTGTACCTCTGCCAGCGCCAGCTCGGCGGAAGCTGGGGCATCGCCATTCTCACAATTCTGGTCGATCGGCAACGGAGCTTCTGGTCCGGACGATTGGGCGAGAGAATCAACGAGTACAATACGCTGTCGCAGGATGCATTTCGGCACGGAGCGGCCCTGCTCCAATCCGCCGGGCTTCCCCGCGCGCAGTCCGATGCCGGCGCCGTTGGCCTCCTGCACGCGCGACTCATCCTTCAATCGGTCGTAAACGCGTTCGCGGACACGTTCGCCTACCAGGCCGCGATCGGCGCGCTCGCATTGCTTCTCGTAATCTTCTTCGCCCGCGGCCGCGCGTTCAAAGCAGGCATGCATTGGGTCGTGCAGATGACACGATGATCGGCGACCCCCTATGAAGGTGCAATCGCCTTCAACTGTGGAACGTGCCTCATTACTCCACGTTGCGCACACAACTCTCGCAGCCGCCCTTCCCACAGGGATGATCAGTGAAAATCCCTCGATGACTGCGACAGCCCTTGAAGCAGCGGAGTGCGATCGATCAAACGGCGGGCGAGGATGTGAATGACCTGCCCTTCACGCTGGACGATGCCGTTCGCCTGCAAAAGCGTTGCGTGCCGGGCGGCGACGCGGTAGCGCTCGAAGATGGTCGACCAGACGATCAGGTTGACGACGCCTGTTTCGTCTTCCAGGGTGATGAAGACCACGCCGGATGCCGTACCGGGACGTTGGCGGACGAGGACCAATCCCGCGACGCTGACCGCCCAACCATTTGGAAATCGATCGGCATTTTGAATCTCCGCGGCCGTCACGATCTTCGAGTGATTCAAGGCCGCTCGCGCGAATGAGACGGGATGGCATTTGATCGACAGGCCGGTGGTCGCGTAATCGGCGATGACTTCCTCGCGATCGGCCATGCGCGGCAGCAGCGCCGGTGCGGACGGCGGTGCGTCGGCTGATCGAACATCGAACAACGGCGCAGGGATATCTGACAACGCCATCGCTTCCCAGGTGGCGTTTCGACGGTTCAGGCGGATGGAGTTCAACGCGTCCGCCCCGGCGAGCCGGCGAATCGAAGCCGTATCGATCTGGGCTGAATGTTGTAATTGATCGACCGACGCAAACGGTCCGTTCTCGCGTCTGGCCGCGACGATCGAATCGGCTTTGTCTTTGCGCATCCCTTTGATTTGTCGAAATCCGAGCCGCACCGCCGGGCCGCCGATGCCCCAGGTTGGTTTGTGGTCGCGGGTGGGCGGTTGCCGCGCATCCTGCTCCAGCGTGCAATCCCACTCGCTGAAATTGACATCTACGGGACGAACCTCCACGCCATGCTCGCGCGCGTCGCGAACAAGTTGCGCGGGGGCGTAAAAGCCCATCGGCTGGCTGTTGAGGAGTGCGGCGGCGAACGCGGCGGGGTGAAAGCGCTTGATCCACGCCGAGACGTAAACCAGCTTGGCGAACGAGGCGGCGTGGCTTTCGGGAAAGCCATATTCGCCGAAACCGCAGATCTGCTTGAAGCATTTCTCGGCGAAATCGCCTTCATAGCCGCGACCGGTCATGCCATTCACGAACTTGTCGTGGAAGCGCTCGATCCCGCCGGCGCGTTTCCATGCGGCCATCGCGCGGCGAAGCGCGTCGGCCTCGCTGCCGCTGAAGCCCGCCGCCACCATCGCCAGGCGCATCGCCTGTTCCTGGAAAAGCGGGACGCCCAGCGTCTTGGCCAGCACGTCGCGCAGCTCGTCTTTGGGAAATTCGATCTGGTAGTTCGCGTCGGCCCGCTTAGCCTCGCGGCGTTGCAGGTACGGGTGCACCATGTCCCCCTGGATCGGCCCGGGACGCACGATCGCAACCTCGATCACCAGGTCGTAAAAGTCCCGCGGGCGCAGGCGCGGCAGCATCGACATCTGTGCCCGGCTCTCGATCTGGAACACGCCGACCGTGTCGGCGTCGCTGATCATGTCATACACGCCCGCTTCTTCCTGCGGGACCGTATGCATCTCCAGCCGCGGCCCTGCCGGCGAATGGGAATTGATCATCGCGAGGCCTTTAGAGATGCAGGTGAGCATCCCGAGCGCGAGAATGTCCACCTTGAAGATGCCCAGCGTGTCCAGGTCGTCCTTGTCCCACTCGATGACCGTGCGATCTTCCATGGCGGCGTTTTCGATCGGCACGATGTCGCACAGCGGTTGCCGTGAGATCACCATGCCGCCGACGTGCTGGCTGAGATGGCGCGGGAAGCCGAGCAGTTCGGTGGTGAGCGCGATGAGGTGATGAATGGTGTGGTCCTTCGGATTGACGCCCGCCTCGCGCAACTGCGACGGCGACAGCGTGCCCCGGTGCCACCAATCGAGTTTTCCGGCGAGCTGGTCGAGCATGTCCTGGCTGAAGCCCAGCGCCTTGCCCACGTCGCGCACGGCCGACCGCCCGCGGTAGGTGATGAGCGACGCGGTCATGGCGGCGCGGTCGCGGCCGTACTTCTGGTAGACGTACTGAATGACTTCTTCGCGGCGTTCGTGCTCGAAATCGATGTCGATGTCCGGGGGTTCGCCGCGCTCGCCGCTGGCGAAGCGCTCGAAGACGAGTTGAAACTTCGCCGGATCGACCGCCGTCACCCCCAGGCAATAGCAGACCGCCGAGTTGGCCGCCGACCCCCGCCCCTGGCAGAGGATGTCTTTGGATCGCGCGTAATGCACCAGGTCGTGGACCGTCAGAAAGTACGACTCATACTTGGAATGGCAGATGAACTTCAGTTCCTTCTCCAGCGACGCCTGCACCTTTGGAGGAACGCCTTGCGGATAACGCGTCGCCGCGCCGGCGTATGTGAGCTCGCACAGGTAATCGGATGGCGAACGGCCCGGCAGCACAACCTCGGTGGGATAATCGTATTTCAGTTCGTTCAACGTAAATCGGCATTGCTCGGCGATCTCCAGCCCGCGGTCGATCGCACGCCGATGGCGCGAGAATAATTGCGCCATCTGCGCCGGCGATTTGAGATGCCGCTCAGCGTTGGGGAACAGCCTGAAGCCCGCCTCTTGAATCGTGCAGCCATGGCGAACGCAGGTCAGCACATCCTGCAGCGTCCTGCGGGCGGGGTCATGATAGTGGACATGATTGGTCGCCAGCAGCGGGACGCGCGTCCGCTTCGACAACGCGACCGCGCCGGACAACACGGCCTCGTCGTCGTCGCCGTGGTTCAGGCTGATCGCCAGCGACAGGCGGTCGCCCAAGGCCTCGCGCAGGCGATGACAAACCTCCTGGTCGTCCTCCCACGGCCACGCCGGAGCGATCGCGGCCAGCATCCCCTCCGCGTGGTCGAGTACGTCAACTAGCGTGAGGCGGCACTCCCCCTTCTCCGCCCGGCGCTTGCCGAGCGTGAGCAGGCGCGAAAGCCGGGCGTACGCGTCGCGGTCACCGGGCCAGACGAGCAGGTCCGGCGAACCGTCCTCAAGTACCAGCCGCGCGCCGACGATCAGCCTGAAGTTCTTGATCTTCCGCGCCGCCTCATACGCCCGCACGACACCGGCGAGCGAGTTGATGTCCGTCACCGCCATCGCACGGTGGCCGAGCATGGCCGCGGTGTAGACCAACTCGTCAGCGTGAGACGCCCCGCGCAGGAACGAAAAGTTGGTCGTCACGTCCAATTCGGCATACCCGTGAGACGACGGCGCAACCTCGGTCGGCGGGTCGATCGCGGCGCCGGCATAGAGTTTGGTGTTTTCCTTCTCCGGCATAACGCGCGCCCTGCTCAATCAAAACGGCCATGAAGAAACCACCGCGCGACGAACCGGCCATCGCGCCGATGCAGCACGCGGAACAGCCAAAACCGAAGCCCCGCCTCGTCCCCAACGTCGTAGTAGTCGCGCGTGTGACGATGCCCGCGCCACCACTCGCCGGCGATCCGCTCCGGGCCGACCGCGTGCGTCAGGCGGTAAATGTTCTCCCGCCAGGCGAACTGCCGCGGCGGGCCGACATGGTCGTCCGACGGTTCGCAGACGACGCGGATCTCCACCGGCGTCGGGAACAGCGTCAACGGCCGCGGCGGCGCATGCGGTAGTTGCGCCACGACCACCGGGGCGACGGCGTCGAGACGCGTAGGCCGCCACGCATGCTCCGGCAGGTATGACTCGACCCGCTCCGGCCGAACCACCGACGCCTCCCCCAGGCGCCCCCGCAGGCGTTCGAGCAACCGGTCGAGCGCCGACCGCTCCTCCACCAGCCGCTGGTCGAACAGGTGCGCCTGCCCCCCGGCGAGCGCCTCGTGCAACGGCACGTCGAGTTTGAATCGGACAAACCCATGCTCGCAATCCACGCGCTCGATTTCGCAACGGATGAGGCTGACCAGCGTTGAGCGGTCGCGATGTGGACGCGAGAGTGCGATCGTCCGAGTAATCGTTGGACGTCCCCACCCGCGATCCGGCGTGACAATCAGCCGCAGTTGCCGAACGCCATGATTTCGTCGCGCCAGATCCGAAAGGACCAGGTCCAGCAATTTCTCAAAGATCAAACCGATGCTTTGCGGTTCTTCGATAGGCGCATCGAACTCCAGCTTGGCCGTGATCGGCGGCGAATTGACCAGCTTCGTCAGCGGCTCGATCAGTGCGCCAGTAAGTTGATCCAGGCGCATCAGAAGCGACGGGCCGAATCGCGCGGTCAACTGTTCGCGTGGCAAGGAGAGCACTTCGCCCATCCGGTGCAGTCCCAGATGATGCAGATCGTCCAGGACCGCGTCATCGAGCCGCAGCAGATCGACCGGCAACGGCATAAGCGCGCCGTGCAGTGACGTCGCATCGACAATGTTCACCCCCTTCTCGCACACAACCGCCAGCGCCCACGCCGCGCCAGGCGTCGGCGCGACGGCCATCTGTGCGGGAATGTCAAAACGCGCCAACGAACCTTTGATCAGATCGACCAGCCGCCCAAGACCGCCAAAGAGCCGTTCGCAACCGGTCAGATCGAGAAACAATGCAGACGGCGTTTGCTCACGATCGTCGTCGTCGCCGTCCCATCCGGCGGATACGACCGGCGTAAAACGCATGAGCCACCGTGCCAGCGCTTCGAGGGCGCGCCGGTCTGCATCCGGATCAGCCTCGACGCAAATCAGGTTCGCGCACAGCGCTCGCACTTCCGCCACGCTCATGCCGCGCCTGGCGCCGCGCGCCTTCGCCTGCCGCGACACGTCGAGCACCACGCGCCGTTGACCCACGACTCGAACGATCGCCACCTCGCGCGCGTGCGCCTCAGGATGCCGCCGACAGTTTCGCGTGATGGACCAATGCGGAAGGTAGACGCACAAAATTCGCTTGGCCGGAGGCACGGTGTTTCTCCAGGAGGAAGGATTGATCGATCTGCCCTCCGTGGCCGTGAAGGAACCGCAAATGCCAGCGCTGAATCGCGCGCTCCCCCGGTGCGGAGGCGACCAGCCACCGCGTCGCCGCCGCATAAACCCCTGCCCCCGCGCTGGCAAGGTTTGGCCGCAGCAACACCCCCACCCCTGACCCCCGTTCCGCCGCCAGTTGCAGGCGGCGCACCTCGACCCGTGTAAGCCGCTGCGTCACCAGCGCCACCACCGCGCCGACGCTTTGGCACCGCAGGCATTCGATCGTCGCCCAGACCAGATCCGCCGCGCGGGGACGCAGCACGCAAACTTGTTCGGGCGTAATCCCTAATCCCGCAATCGCCGCCGGCGGATAGAACGTGCCCGTCGAATCCACCCATACCAATGTCCGTGCTGCGCGCGCCGATGGGTCAGCGGGTTCCGCCTTCGTCACCGCCCCCCGGGCCGCCAGCAGTGCTGGAAAAAATGGCAACCCGCCACCCGAAGAGGGCTGGAATAACAATTCATGAACCGCCCGCTCAGTGATCGATTCTTCAAACCCCGCCGCCGGTCGCGGCCAGGGCAATTCGACATTCTTCTCCTGCACAAGAAGCTTTTGACGATATGCCGTCACCCATCGCATGCGTCACCCCCTTCGAACAGACGCATCTGCCCATCCAGGTCAGGCCGGCGGAAATGGGCGGTGGAAAGCGGGCGAATGTCGCGGTTCAATCCGTACTTTCGCGTGAAGACGTCGAACGTCTGCGCGATTTGATCCACGATCGGCCCGCGTCCGTGCCGGCGACTCGCATACGACGCCTCATACAATTTCCCGCCGCGCGCTTGCCGGATGAGCGATTCGACCTTCCGCGCACGGTCGGGATGGACGGATCGCGTCAGCCAATCGAGGAACAAATCCTTGACCTGATAAGGCAGCCGCAGCAGCGCCCACGCCGCCCGCCGGGCGCCCGCCTCCGCCACTGCCTGTAGGATCTGCGGCATTTCCACATCCGTCAGCCCCGGAATAATCGGCGCCACGTTGACCGTCACTGGCACCCCCGCCGCCGTCAACTCCCGGATCGCGCGCAACCGTCCCGCCGGCGACGACGCGCGCGGTTCCAGTTTCTGCGCCAGCTCCGCGTCCAGCGTCACCAGCGTGATCGTCACGCGTCCCGCGTTCATCCCCGCCAGGCGCGACCACAGGTCCGTGTCACGCAGCACCAATGCGCTCTTGGTCATCGTCGTCACCGGCTGCCCGCAGTCAGCCATCACTTCCAGGCATTGCCGGGCAATGCGCATCTTGTGCTCGATCGGCTGATAGATATCCGTGGTCGCCGACATCACGATCGGCTCCGCCCGCCATCGGGGAGAAGCCAGTTCCTGCCGCAGCAGCTTCGCCGCGTCCGGCTTGGCCATCAGCTTCGTCTCAAAATCCAGCCCACAACTGAAGCCCAGGTATTCGTGATACGGCCGAGCGAAGCAATAGATGCACCCATGTTCGCACCCGCGATATGGGTTCAGCGTCCAATCGAACGGCACATCAGATGTCTTGACCACATGATTGATGATGCGCTGCGTGCGATCGAGAAATACCTGCCGCTCGACTCGATTGGTCGATCCGTCGCCGTTCTGCCGCTCGACCCATTGCCGATCGATCTCCTCGCCCAGGACGTGAAGCCTGACGCTTTCAAAGCGGTTGCCAGGATTGACCCCCGCCCCGCGGCGATGGGCCGGGCCGTTGGGAAGCGCATCGCGGTACGAAAAGTCATCCTCGCTCATGCCTTACATCATGCGAACTTTTGATGAGCCGTGTCAACGTAAAGCCGCAGGGGACTGTTTGTTATAAAATGAGTAAACGAGGAGCATGATTAAGCATGAGGATCACTCTCGAACCCGTCCCCGCCTCTCCCGACGCCCAGGCGATCGGTCAGATCCTCTCCAATTACAATACTCAACACGTCGGCTCGTATGACGGCAAGCCCCTGATCCTCCTCCTCCGCGACGATGCCGGCCAAGTCCTCGGCGGCCTCCGCGGCAACACCGCCTGGAACTGGCTCTACGTTGAGGCGCTCGCCATTGCCGAGCCGGCGCGCGGCCAGGATTGGGGCACGCAGCTCCTCGCCGCCGCCGAGCATGAAGCCGCCGCCCGCGGCTGCCACTCCGCCTACCTCGACACGTTCGATTTCCAGGCCCTCCCCTTCTACCAGAAGCAAGGCTACACCCTGTTCGGCACGCTCGACGGTTTCGCCGGCGACCACAAGCGATTCTTCCTGCAAAAGCGCTTCGCCTGACGACCAGGCATCTCATCCCCGCTGCTTCGAAACCGCCGCGCTCCCCGCATCGTAAAACCGCAGCAGCTCATCCTTCCATTCCTTCGCATAATCCACACCCACGCGCTTGCTCTTCGTCACGCGCGGCCGATCCGCCGGATCGTCCAGCAGAAACAATTCATCGCCCGTCATGTCCACCCCATTCTGCGACCGGCTGATCTCCATCGCCCGCGCGAATCTGCCCGGCCCCGACAAATCCGCCTCCCAACCATCCAGCGGTTCCCCCGCGCGCACCAACACCGCCTGCGCATCCCCCACCGTGCCCGTCACGATGTTCAGCATCTGGTACATCCCGTAAATCAAGTACACGTAAGCATGACCCG
The DNA here is from genome assembly GCA_028291615.1 of Phycisphaerales bacterium. Classification (GTDB taxonomy): domain Bacteria; phylum Planctomycetota; class Phycisphaerae; order Tepidisphaerales; family Tepidisphaeraceae; genus RYN-433. The sequence continues at coordinate 14,766 of JAQGHM010000136.1, forward strand.
CGCGCCCGAACATCACCTCCGTCCGCCCCGTCCGCCCCTTGGACGCATGACAAGCCAGATCGTGCTCGCCAACGTACGCCTCCGTCTCGACAATGCGCGATCGCAATTCTTCGCCGCCGCGCCGATGCACCAGGATCTTTCCCACCAGGTCCGGCGCGACCTCGATCGCGTCACGCGCGAAGAAGGATCGACCGAGTTTTCGCAATGCACGCTTGCGAGCCATGGCAGGCCGGTTATCTCCGCTCAACCCAACCCCGTCCACGGCAAAAACGCCGTTCGTTTCATCAAAGCCGCCCAGGAGCGGTAATAGAATCAAAACGCGATCCCTCAGCACTCAGGACTAATTCATGAAACGCCTCACCGCATTCCTTCTACTTATTGCATCACTTGCCTCCTTCGCCGCCGAGCCCGTCCGCGTCGCATGTCTGGGCGATTCCATCACCGCAGGCATCGGCGCGGGCCCCGGCATGGCCTACCCCGCCCAGCTCGTCCGCATGCTCGGCGACGCCTACGATGTCCGCAATTTCGGCCACAGCGGCGCAACCGTCGGCCGCTCCGATAAACACGCAATCTGGGATACCAAGGAATACAAAACCGCGCTCCTCTTCCACCCCGACATCGTCGTCATCATGCTCGGCACCAACGACACCAAGCCCGCCAACTGGGCCGAGAAAAAAGATTTTCCAAAGCTCTACAAAGAACTCGTCATCTCGTTCCAGGAGCTCTCGAGCAAACCCAAGGTTTACGTCTGCACGCCCCCTTACGTCGCCAAGAAAGGCAATTTCGGCATCAATGAGGAAGGCGTCAAGGAGCAGATCCCGATGATCACCCAGATCGCCAGCGACTGCGGCGCGACGCTAATCGACGTCCACGCCGCCCTCGATGGAAAGGACGATCTGTTCAAAGACAACGTCCACCCCAGCAGCGACGGCGCCACGATCATCGCGCAAACGGTTTACAAAGGACTGACGGGAAAAGTGCAGGAAGGCTCGATTCCCAGTGCTGAACCCTCCCCCTTCGGCATCTCCGCCTCCGCCGGCTCCGCCAAAAACTACGCCGAATGGTTCCCCGTTATCTCCGCCGCCGGCGTCCGATCCGTCCGCCTCTTCCCCGAATGGCGCGGCCTTCAACCCGCCCAGGACAAATGGACCTGGGACCGCACCGACGCGATGCTCAAATCCGCCGCCGACAACCACCTCCAGATCACTGGCCTCCTTTTCGGCTCCACTCCATGGAACAAAAGTAAATCCCACGCCTTCCCCATGGACAACCTCGATGCCTGGTCCACCTACACCAACACGCTTGTCGATCGCTACAAGAACCAGATCCACCACTGGGAAGTCTGGAACGAAGGCAACGCCGCCTTCAACGACGCCCACCACACCACCGCCGACTACGCCGCCCTCGTCGCCATCGCCTACGAAGCTGCCAAGAAAGCCGACCCGACAGCGCAAATCGGCATGAGCGTCGCCAGCTTCGACGCCCCCTACCTCAACCAGGCCATCCTCGCCCAAGCCAAGGCCGGCAAACCCAACCACTTCGACTACCTCTGCATCCACCCCTACGAACTCTTAGGCAACCTCAAGGAAGCCGATGGCGAAATCCCCTATCTCTGGATGTCACGCCTCCTCCGCGACGCCCTCAAAACCGACGCCCCCGAAAAAGCCAACGCCCCAATCTGGATCACCGAAGTCGGCCTGCCCGTCGGCAAAAACGCCACCGAGCGCCAAGCCGCCATCGCCGCAATCAAAGCCTACGTCATGGCCCTCGCCCAGGGCATCACCACCACCATGTGGTTCGAAGCCCGCGACCCCACCGGCGAAGAACAAGGCTTCGGCCTCATCAACCGCGCCGGCACGCCGCGCCAATCCTACAACAGCTTCAAAACCATGACCGCCACCCTCGGACCGTCGCCGCGCTACCTCGGTTGGCTGGCACTGGGCAAGGACGCCAAAGGATACGGCTTCGTTTTCGACGGCGCAACCGCCCCAGTCCTTGTCGCGTGGATGCCCGCCGCCGCAACCGATAACACGCAGATTTTCACCGCAGACGTTCAGATGATCGATCCCCTGAACAACGCAAGTTCCACCCTGAAGTCTGGACAATTCCTCAACCTCACCGACACTCCCCTCTTCATCCTCAACCCCCCACCCGATCTCCTCGCCCAGGCAAAAACCAACGCCCCCAAACCCTTCCCCTGGGGCGGCGACCACTCCACCGCCAAAACCGTCACCCTCCAATTCGGCGCAGAGCCAACCAACACCGGCATCACCCAACTCAACCGCGCCGCCACCGCTCCTTACCAATTTCCCGACGGCGACACAGGCGTCCGCATCGATCACAACCAGAACGTCGCCCTCTACCTCCACCCCTCCTTCGCCAACCTCAAAACCCGCGACTACTACATCCGCCTCACGCTCCGCCGCCTAGGCCCCGGCAACGTCGGCATGAACCTCGCTTACGAGATCGCCGACAACAAAGGCCAAAACGGCCCCATGCGCAACAGTGGCGGCTGGTTCAGCCTCCCCGACAAAGAAGGCTGGCAAACCCAAACCTGGCACGTCACCGACGCCTGCTTCGCCAAGATGTGGGCCTATGACCTGAGCTTCCGCCCAGAAAAATCCGTCCCCTTCGTCCTGGGCAAGCTGGAAGTCAGCACCCAACCCTTCCCGTAGCGCGGTATACGCACACAGGTGGCACGCGGCGTCCCGCCCGTGGTCGCGTACCCGCGACATTGAGTGGTACTCCACTCAAGAGGCAAGAGCGAAGCGATCTTCATACGTCCGTTGGAAACGGCAACGAACCAGTCTGTTGACCAGAGGCTGCGTCAAAAACAGAACCCTGGCCGCTAATAAGCCGCCCGCCGCGAAGCGCAAACTCCATCTCTGTTGCCGGTAGAACCTCGGCAATGACCGTTGGCAACCCGTCATCCGTTGAGAAACGCTGCAAGGATGGCGCGCCACCTTTTTCAAATGACCAGGACGCACCCACAAATGCACGCGATTCTTCACAGAAGGCGGCCCGTACGAAATGCGTTCCTCGGGGGGGAACATGTCGCCACACTTCTGCGCCAGAAGTGTCGAACGCACGAACCGGGCCACCCGCCTCTGACAAACAGACGAACGAGGGCGAAAAGGCCACGCTAAGTGCAGCGAAGCTCAGGCGCGGGATCGACACGAGCACCGCCTCCACGTCGGCGATCGCGTAGTCGCGCGAACGCTCCAAAAAACGCAGCGGTGCGAAGGGGCTCTCCCAGGCGCCGCGCACGCCCCGAAGCGATCTCCCTGACTTCCCAGTCTGTGAATTCAAACTCTCGCATGGTCCACTGTCGAAGCAGCAGAGGACGCGAGAATCATCGCCGTTGAAGTTGATCTGCTGAACCTTTTTCAGATCCTTCCGACGCCAGAGTTCTTCACCAGTGGCACAGGAATATGCGGCGATGCCGTGAACGTGCTGCGAAAATGATGCCGCGACGAGCAATTGATTCGCCCGGCTGCGACTCTATCGACCGCGAGTCCGTAGGGCGCGCTTCAGCGCTCGGAATCCCCCACCGCCGCGCAGCCTCCTTCCAACCCGCCATCTCAATCCCCAACCCTCCCAAAACCAGCTCACATTGTCGCCAACCTTCCCCAAAAAAAGAATATCCTCTTGACGCCGAACCAAACAACATGCTAACATACCCAGGGCAGCATCACTGCGCCTTGAAACAACAGGGGGAAAGGTGGCCATACCCACCCGCGACCAACATCCCGTCCTCGTCCCAAACCCAACCCACCCCCGCCGCGCCCCCACCCCCGATGCACGAAAATGCACGAGAATGCACGGTTTCCACCAAAACGTGTTTTTTCCCTTACCCATCTTCACACGCTCCCCTGAGCGAGCCCAGCGAGTCGAAAGTGGATACTCGCCGGCGCGAATCAAACCCACAACCCTCTTCCTGGCTGCTTGGCTATTTGGCTCCTTGGCGTCTCTCGTCTTGTTCGCGCGCCGGCGCACAATGAACCCACGTCCGCTCAATTCCACCCCGATTCACCCTCATTCCCCCCCTCCCAAACCCTCGAAAACCCCGCGAAAATCCGCGATTTACCCTCACTTTCTCGCCCGAGATGCGAACCAAAAACATCGCCAACAACCTGCCAGCCAATCCCTTACATCAAATCCTTCGCCCCACCCGCGCGCCCGCGAACATTTTTCCACCCCCTCCCCCCTCTCGCTTATGCTCACTCGTCCCATGACTAACCCATCCACCGCCATGTCCGTCCTCCTCGTTCTCCTAA
>JAQGHM010000161.1 GCA_028291615.1 Phycisphaerales bacterium
CCCCAGGCCTTGGCCAGCGGTGCCACCGGTGGAAAAACCGTCTTCAAAACATCGGCGGAGGTCCGTCATGCCGGGACCGCGGTCGATCGCGAGCACGTCCACCCCAGCCTCGGCGCTGCCGCGGCGGTGGGCGGCGAGCAGGATTTCCCCACCGCCTCGCGCGTGGCGAACGAGATTGGTGGCCAGTTCAGTCGCGATGATCCCTACGCGGCCGGTATCGGTCTCATTCAGTTGCTCGACTTCTGCCAGTCGCTGGGCCGCTCGCCGAGCTTCGCCGATTTGACTGACGTCGGTCACCGGGATCACAACATGACAGGGCATGCGACAACTACTTCCACCGCGTGATGGTGACGCGGGTTCCTTGACCGTGGACGCTTTCAATCTCGAACTCATTTACGAGCCGCTTGGCGCCCGACAAGCCCAGGCCCATCCCCGAACCCGACGTCCAGCCATCCTTCATCGCCAGCGATAGGTCGGCGATACCGGGTCCTTGATCGGTGAACGTCAGGCGCAGCCCGCGGCGGGCTCCTTCCAGCAGGCTTTCGCACTGGAGCGTGCCACCGCCGCCGTAGATGAAGGTGTTGCGCGCCAATTCGCTTGCGGCAGTCACCATCTTGGTTTGATCGACCAGGCCAAACGCCGCTTCCACACTCAACCGCCGCACCGCCTGCCGCGCCACGACGATGTCGTGCTCCGTCCGGATTGGGATCACTTCACTCTTGGTGACGGCCATCGTCGGCTTCCTTCCCCGCGACGTCGGCGCGAAGACGTTGCATGCCGCGATCGACGTTCAGCGCCGTCTGCACCCCGGCGAGCGACAGTCCCAACTCCACCAGCGTGATCGCAACCGCCGGCTGCATTCCGACGACGACGGTGCTCGCATCGAGGATGCGCGACATACCGGAGATGTTGGCGATCATCCGCCCGATGAACGAGTCGACCATCTCCAGCGCTGAAATGTCGATCAGCACGCCCTTAGCGCCGGTCTTCTCGATCTGCGACGTCAGGTCATCCTGAAGCGTCATCGCCAGTTGGTCGTGCATGTCCACCTGGATCGTCACGAGCAGGAAGTCGCCCATCCGAAGTATGGGAATTCGGTCCACGTTGCCCTCCTTGCTTTGCTAAGCCTTGTTTCGGGTGACGGTGTAGCCGGAGCGTTTGAGCGCCAGGGCCAGCGCGTCCGCGAGATTGGCCTTGGTGATGACGCCCTGAAGGTCTACGCCGAGGTGAACGATGGTCTGGGCGATCTGCGGGCGAACCCCGCTGATGATGCAGTCGGCGCCCATCAGGCGAATCGCCGTCACGGTCTTCAAGAGGTGCTGCGCGACGAGCGTGTCGACCGTCGGTACGCCGGTGATGTCGATGATCGCGATCTCGCTCCCGGTATCGACGATCCGCTGCAACAGCGACTCCATCACGATCTGCGTCCGCGCGCTGTCCAGCGTGCCGATCATGGGCAGGGCCAGCACGCCGTCCCAGAGTTTCACCACCGGCGTTGAGAGCTCGAGCATTTCCTCCTGCTGCCGGTTGATCACGTCCTCGCGCGTCTTCTGGAATGACTTGATCGTGTGCAGGCCGAGCTTGTCGATCAGTTCGGACGCGGTCCAGGTTTCTTCGGCAAGGACTTTGGCGTCGCTGCCGATTTCCTTGCTCAGCCGCTTGAACAGCGGTCGCTTGAGCGAAAAGATGAAGGTCGCGGTTTGATCCGAGCTATACCCCTGCGTCACCCGCGCTCGCGAGACGCCGTCGAGAAAATCCCGAACCGGCGACCATTCCGGGCGCTCGATGTCTCCCACGCCGGCGCTGCGCGACGCCTCGCCGAGCGTCCCGAGAAACTCCTTCGCCTGCGTGTGCAGTTCCGTTTCGCTGACCCGGCCATCATTGCCCGTTCCCCCTGCCTTTAACTCAGCCAACCAATCGGTCAGCAACTCTTTCTCATACTTTTTCAACACTTCCACGACCCTGCTCACTCCACTCGCCATCACGGTCTCCTTCAAGTTTTGCGCCCTGCTAATTCATGCGGCGGCGGTTCCGCCAGCCGAGCAAGCTTAAGTGTTGCCATCCGCTTTGCGAACGGAGGAAAGTCCGACGAGCGATCGGAATTACCGGTTGGTCTCAGAGACCGTCGCCTTTTCGCTTCCGAAAAGGAGGGCGAGCGGGTACCATTTCCAGCGAGCCAGACCGGCGCGGCGTTTAGGGGCTGCTTCGGAATCGCGGGTGTTGCCATGGACATGAAGGTTACGGTTCTTGAGTTTGTCGAGCGCATCAACGCGCACGACGTCGAAGGCATTCTCGACCTGATGGCCGACGACTACCGGTTCATCAACTCCGCCGGCGACACCTTCCGCGGCAAAACGTTCATGCGCGCTACTTGGCGGGCTCACTTCGTGCAGTATCCGGATTTTCAGATTCGTGCCCAGCGGGTTTTGGCCGATGATGAGGCGGTCGGAATTTTCGGCTGGGCCCAAGGCACCTACACCCGGGATGGCCAGATCCTGGAGGAAAACCACTGGGAAGTCCCGGCGGCCTTCCTGGGAATCGCCCAAGGCGGGAAGATGACCCACTGGCAGGTTTTTTCAGACACTTCAATGGTTTTTGACCTGATCAAAGCGAACGAATAACCACTTCCGAAGCGATCCGTTTCATTTATTTATTAAGAGATTAACCTGACCCAAGACGAGAATGTCAGGGACCCGAGGAGTAACAAGATGCGCCGTCTGGGCTTGCCGATATTGGGAATGCTGCTGCTGGCCGGATGCGGCAGCAGCGTGACCGAAACGGGTTATGAACCGCACCGTTTAGGGATGAGCGATGGCGTGCGTCGCGGGCTCTATGCCCCTAAGTACAGTCCCGAACAGGCGCAGGCCCAAGCCGAGCGGGACCAGGACGCCAAGCGCAAACCCGGCGCTGGCCTGGGAACCCCTTATTAGACCGAATGACGGGCAAGCACGTGCGTTGCAATGAGTTATAGCGCGTTCGAAACTCCTGCGAACCTGCTGATTTTGTGGAATAGCGCGATTCAGCGAGCCTAGCATAACCCGGTGAGCGGAATTTCAATTCAACCCGAGGAATTCGTCGCTGCGGTAAAACCGTTGCTGGAACGACAGGATCTTTGCGGGTTGTTGCAGTTTCTTAAATCTCGCTGGCAACCTGAGCAGATTGTTGAACTTTTGAAGAGCCGTCACTGCGATGCACGCAAAGTGGCGGCTCTTTGCTTAAGCCTCGTTGGCGGCGCTTGTTGTCTGGGGCCGCTGGCCGAGCAACTTAAGGACCCGGACCCGATCGTGAACGAGATGGCGGAGCACGCGCTCTGGTCGATCTGGTTCCGCAGCGGCAGTTGCGAGGCCAACCACCAACTGGGCAAAGGGGCGCAGGCCATGGAGCGCCAGGAGATGGCGCAGGCGATCAAGCACTTCACCCGCGCCATCGAAATCGATCCGCAATTCGCCGAGGCTTACAACCAGCGGGCGATCGCACATTACCTGCTCGAGGAGTTCGACGAATCGGTGGCCGATTGCCAGCGCACCGCAGAACTGATGCCCTGCCACTTCGGCGCCTGGGCGGGCATGGGTCATTGTCACGCCCACCAGGGGAACTTTGCCGAAGCGCTGGACTGTTATCAGAAGGCGCTGGCGATCAACCCGCACCTGGAGTGTCTGGCCGAGGCTTGCGAAGAGCTTAAGGGACAGGGGAATCAAGGGGAACAGGACAATCTCTGACCAGCCGATGGCGGGAGAATGACCGCCGCTTCAAGACGATTTCGCGCATGATGAGGGGGAGGAGCTAGCGCGCATGACGAACGAGTACCCATTCGAGCGATTCTTGCGGGCGGTGCACCTTCGCATGGTGCTGCTGCGCGGGGTTGAGCGGATCGGCCTATGCCTTTTGGCAGGGTGCGCGGCGGCGATCGTGCTTGTGCCGATCCTGATCTTGCGGGGGCAGGGGACCGGTGAACTCGTGGCGGCGCTGCTGGGCGCGGCGGCGGTGGCGGGACTGGCATGGGGCGTTGCGGCGCGGCCGACGAAGCTGGCGGCGGCGATCGAGGCGGACCGGCAGCTCGGCTTGTCGGATCTGCTGGGAACGGCATTGATGTTGCGGCGGATGGGGGCGCCAGACGAGATGGATCGAACCGTGCTGGCGATGGCTGAGGCGCGGTGCAGGCAGGCGTCGGCGTCGGCGGTGGTGTTGAATCGCCTGGGCGTGCGAAGCTGGGGCGGGATCGGACTGGCGGCGGCGCTGGTGATTGGCTTGAGCTTGCTGGGGGCGGATCCAAATCGAGCGACGGCTGCGCGGGCGGCGGCGGGGCCGCGATCTTGGCAGGAGATCGAAGCGCAGCAGGAGAAAGAGAATGCTTCCCGCGCCGCGGCCAATTCGGATTTTCGTCGCGCCAAGCCTGGCCAGGGAGGGGACGATGATGATCCGCTTAATGCCGCGGTTTCGCATCCAGATCCGGCCACTGGCACGGTGACGAGCAATCCGGCATCGAAAAACGGCGATGGTGGTTCACAGGAAGGATCTGGCGCTGGAGCGGGACAATCCGCATCGCGGGGCGGGAGCAGCACGCCAGCAAATCCGCTGTCTGCCGGCAGTGCTAACACGACCGGCGCGGATTCTCGCGCCACTTCCGCCGGGGGCGGCGCGGGGGCGGCCAGCGAAGGATCGGCTAAAGCAACCGGCGCATCCGGCGGCGCGGCTGGCGTCAACCAACCGCGCAAACCTGCGCCGGTCTGGCGCGGTGAAAGCTGGCCAGCGGACCAAGACGCCGCCAAGGCGGCCATCCGCAATGGGCAAATCCCTGATGCCTATCGGGATCTCGTGCGCGAGTATTTCGAGCGCGAGTAGGGGGGCCGCAGATGCCGACGACAAACCGATGGCTATAATCGCACGTCACGCCAGTGAAGTGACGTTGCTTCATTGGGCGGGATGCTCGGCGAGTTGGAAGGGATCGAGTATGCGACGGATCTTCGGTTTTCTGCACCGCCGTGAAATGCGGCCGGCCGAGACTTGGGCATTATCACCCGAGCAGCGCCGCCGGCTGCTGGGGCTCCTCTCGGAGATTGGGCTTGGAATCGTCTCCGAAGCGCGGGGCCCGGTGCCGCTGCTGAGTTTTGGCAGGCGCGTGCTGGAGCGGTTGGAAGGGGGCGGGGCGCAGTCGGTGCCGCTGCCGCACTTCGCCGATGCGCTCAAGCGCGTCATCCGCGAGATGGAGGATGAGCGGCTTCGAGTCATGTCACCGACCGATTTTCTCGGGGTCGGCTACGTTTACAACGCGGGGGATCCGGAGACTTGGCCGATCCGGTCGAGCCGGTAGGGGCGGACGGGCTGGGCAAGCCCAGCGGCTAAAAGGCGGATCGGCGACGTTTTGAGAAGATTTCAAGGGTGGGACAAACTTTAGTTGCAATTTGAGTGTCGCGTATGAGAATGGTCACTCGGATGGAGGAGTGAGGGCTGAGGAAATGCGCCCCACCCGACCGAACCCGCGGCGCCGAATGGATGTCGCATGCGCGATTCGCTAGACGACCTGGAGATGGATTTGGGCCCATTACCGGAAATTCGTAACACCGATAACCCCCACTCCCAGAACGCGGCTCAGCAGGTGCGCCGCGCGCTGCGCGGGAAGCACGTCTGCCCGTTCTGCGGTACGCAGCGGGAAACCGACGTCGGGGCGTGCATGCATTGCAGCCTCGAGGATACGCCCACCACACGCTCGGCGACGCGCGGCAAGCTGGGGCCGTGGTACGTTTTACAAAGCCGTAATCCATCGGCGCCGGGGATGAACTTCGCCACGCTGATGGTGCTGGTGCAAAAGGGACGGGTCACGGCGCGATCGGTGTTGCGCGGGCCGACCACCGGGCAATTCTGGCGTCATGCGGCCAAGGTCAAAGGGGTGAGCCGCGAATTTGGACTTTGCTGGAATTGCGGCAGCGACGTTGCGAAGACCGCCCGCGCTTGCGCAGGCTGCAAGCGATTGCAGGAACCGCCACTGAACCCGGACGTGCTGCTGGAGAGCGCGGAGTTCAGCAGTGAAGAATTGGCCGAGGCGATGTGGTCGGACGAGACGACGTCATCGCAGATGTCGGCCTCGGCAACGGCGCATGTGCCGCTTTCGCGGCCGTCGCCGGTCGATCGACTGGCGTCGCGCGGCGGCGTGCGGCGCGAGGTCCCGCCGCAGTATCCACCACCGGCATCGCCGGCTCAGAGCGCCCCGTCGCGGACCGCGAGCGCGCAGGCACGGGCGCCGCGCGAGATGACGTCGCTGCACGATATCGAGTCGCTCCCGACTCACGGCCTGGAGATGGCCGTGTTTCAGCGGACGCCGGCGCGCGGTGGTGGCGGGCGGATCGCGGGGAAGATCTTCAAGTCGATCTTCGTCGCGGTGCTGCTGTCGTCGGCGGGCGTGGTGGCGATGTGCAGCTTCGACGATGGGTTTCGCAAAAAGGTGGTGGATATCGGCCAGCGCGGGTGGGCGTGGGCGAACACGATTCGCGGCACGACGCCGCAGGTGCCGCAGCCGCGCGCCGAGGCGGAGACCGTGCGACTCCCGGCCGATCAGGCCAAGGCCAGGGCGTGGGAACTCTGGAAGAACGGCGTGGAGGCCGAGCAGCGCGGGGATTTCAGCGTTGCGGTGAAATCGTGGGAGAAGATCAAGACGCTGTCGGTGCCTGAAGAAGATCTGCCGCTGGGTTTGGACGGGCGAATAACGGCGGCGAAGAAGCGCGTGAAATAGGGTGTGCGTGACGTGCGGGGGTTAGAATTAGAGGTCAAAAAATATGGCCGCTAAGACGCAAAGAGCGCAAAGAACAGCGGATTATTTTAGAAGCTGTTAATGTCGAGCGTGTTGGAAAAGGCGGTCATTGCCGTGCCGGCGGGCGCTTGGGCGATTGGCGTCAGCGGCGGCGCGGACAGCGTGGCGCTGTTGGCACTGTTGCGCGGGCGTGCGGGCGTGCGTTGTCACGTCGTACATCTGGATCATGAAACGCGCGATGGCGCGAGCGGCGCGGATGCGCGGTTCGTCGCCGATCTCTGTGCCGATTGGCGGATCGAATGCACGGTCGCGCGGCGGTCTGAGCTCGAGCCGGGCGCGGCAGGACTGCCAGCCAATCGATCGGCGCGCTTCCGCGCGTTGCGGCTGGAGCTCTTTCGACAGGTCTGCGCCGCGCGCGAACTGGGCGGCGTGATCGTCGCCCATCACGCGGACGATCAGGCCGAGACGATCCTCCAGCGATTGCTGCGCGGCTCGGGCTCGACCGGCCTGGTGGGAATGCGGCCGCTGACGCGTGTCGGCGGACTGACGATCCTGCGCCCGCTGCTGGGCGTAAGGTCATCGGAACTTCGGGAAATGCTGCGGGCGCAGGGGCAGGCTTGGCGCGAGGATGAGAGCAATACCTCGCCGGCGTATCAGCGCAATCGCGTGAGGGCACTGCTGGCGACGAATCCGTCCCTCTCGCAATGTCTGCTGGCGATGGGCGACGCGATGGCGGAGTGGACGGCCTGGGCTCGCGCTGGGGCGCCAGTGCTTGAGGAGGAATTTGCAACCCGCGAACTGGCCGACCAACCCGATGCGCTGGCGGCGGAGGCGGCGCGGCGCTGGCTTACAGCGCGCGGCGCGCCGCGCGAAGAATTATCCGCGGAGGTGCTGCAGCGGCTGGTCGAAATGGCGCGCGACCTCGGAACGCCGCCGCGCCGGCACTTTCCAGGGAGGCTGTTGGTCGCGCGGCGCGGCGGGCGGATTGGCTTGGTCGAGCGGGGTTAGCCAGGCTGGGTTGCAGGTCTCGTGGCGGCGCGACGCGCTTGCAGCCGTTCCTCTACAGCGAGTAACTCCAGAATCTGAGGATTCAGCGTCCACGCTCGATCGATGTACGATTGCGCATCGCTCAATCGTCCCTGCTCGATCGCCACGCGGGCCGCCAGCGACCACAGCTTCCAGTAGTCGGGGGCAACGGTCAGCCCCTCTTCGATGATCCGCCGGGCCGGCGCCAGTTCCCCACGATCGATCAACTGCCGCGCCAGCAGCACGCGCAGCCGCGCCGCGCGCGGACTGTCTTCGATCGACCGCGCGTAGAACGTCATTAAATCGTTCCAGCGCGCGGCGTAAGTCACCGTTCGCACGCTCCATCCCATAACAATCACCGCGACGACAACCGCCATCGCGCGGCGCGGCAGGCGCGACAACGCCATCGCCAGCAGGATCAGCACGAACGCCGACGGCAGGTAAAGCAGCCGCTCGGCGAACACCACGCCGATCAGCTTGACGTTGGCGACCATGAAGTAAGTCAGCGCCGCGCAGAAGAGCAGGAAGAGCATCGTCCAAGCGCGTCGTCGATAGGCGATCCACGCGCCGCCGAGGACGGCGATCGAGCTCAGAATCCCGAGATAAAGATAGATGTCAGCTAAATCCTGTCGCGCCGTGATCACCGCCAGCCCATATTCCGGGGACAACTTCAGCGGCAGTACCAACAGCGCAACCGCGCGCCCCAGCAGCGCAAACGGAATCAGCACGCGATCGCGCAGGCCCGAGTGCGTCATCGGCTGCGTGGCGTAATCGAGCAGGCTCGCGTCCCAATACCAGGGAAGGATGTGCTCGCGATAGACGATGTATCCCGCAAGCGTGAAGAGGACGATCAGCACGAGACCGCGCCGCGTCGACGCCTCCGAAAGCATCGGCTCGATCAAGCGACGCCGCAATGGCCAGAGCGCCAACATCATCGCTGGCAGCAACAAACCCTGTTCCTTGCTCAGCAGCGCCACGAGAAAGCAGGCATAGACCGCCATCACGCGGCGCACCGTCAATGGTCGCATTAGCAGCACTAAAGCGCCCAGCGACCCCACTGCGCACGCCGATTCCGCCCGGCCGACGATGTACGCGACACCTTCAACGTGCAGCGGATGCGCCGCGAAGAACAATCCCGCCACCAGCGCGACGCTGCGCTTGCCCGTCAACCGCCGAGCCAGTTCCGCCACCAGCGCGCTCGCCCCCGCGTGCAGCAGGATGTTGACCGCGTGAAACGGCCACGCCCGATCGCCCGTCAGTTTCCACTGGACAGCGTAAGACAACGACACCAGCGGCCGCCAAAGTCGATCCACGCCGCTGGGCATGTAACTGTCCGTGAGATACTGCCCCCAGAGCCGCACGTCCGCCAGCCGCGGGTCATCGCGAGCGTGAAAAAGGTCATCGTAGATCCAGGTCCCGCCCAGCGTGTGCGCGTAAAGCAGCATCGCCAGCGCGGCCGAAAGCGCGGCCGGCAGCCAGGGACGGGCATGGCGCGGCGGAGTTTCAATCACGATCAACCTGGATTATCCCGCACACGGCCGCACTCTCCAAGCGGCGCGTTCACAGGATCCAACGCGACGCGATCAGCCCGATGCAGAATCCGATCGCCGCGCCGACGACCAGCGCCGCGGAAACGGCGCGCGTAAAGTCGTGATGCCGCGCGTCGTAGCGCATCTCGTAGGCATCGGCGGTGTGGGGCGCGCGGCTCTCGAGCGGATCGTGGCGCACGCTGCCGCGGGTCGAGTTGGCTCGCCTGGTGGAACTGGCCGATTGTCCCGGCGCGGGCGGATTGACATCGGCGGAGAACCTCGGGTCGTCATCCCCGAGGCGCGGCGCGACCTGATCGTAAAAATCATGCGGGTGCTCGTGCTCGGCGTCATGCGCGTCGGAAATCGCCGAGGCGGGAGCGACCGCGAGAAACCGCCCTCCGGCCAGTTCGATCGCCCCTTCGATGGCACCGCGCACCGGCTGGTCGGGATTGCGGAATGGTGAGGGCTCCGCCGCCCGCTTCACATCGACGCTCAGCGGCGCCGGCACGCGGTTGACGCCGCCGCAACGGGCGCACTTGCCGCGCTTCCCCGCCAGTGAATCCGGGGCGCGAAGCGTCCGGCGGCATGTATCGCAAGCGAAGCGGATCATCCCTGGCGTTCCTGCAAAACAGCGTTGGGGAAACAACACCCACCAGCCCGGCGCGGCGGTCGCGAGGCGCATCTTCTCGCGTCGAACGTGGAACTGTCAAGGATACGCCATCTTGTCAAATCGGCGCATCCCTTCCCGTCCCTTCAACGTTTTCGCAACAACTCGCCCCGTTGCACGTTATCTATTGAAGCAGGAAGCCCACGTTCGGCGGACCGCCCGCACGGCGTGAGAAGGCAGCCGGACGTCCCGTCTGGCTTGTTAGAATAAGAGTTGGTGCGTCCCGCGCGCGGCAAGTCGCGCAGGCGCTCGGAGAAAGAACGATGATCGAAAGTACCGAATCCAAGACGCGCGACATCCCCATATGGCTCACCGGTCTGGTGCTGCTGCTCTGCATCGGCGGCGGGGGCTGGCTGATCATGTGGTACATGCGGGATAATCCCAACCGCGTGGTCGAAATCCCTGAAGACAAGAACACCGTCAATTTTGCCGGCGCCGGCAGGGGGGCTTGGAAGAACCAGGCGGCCGGGGTCGGGCTCGCGGGCGGGCCGCGCGCGGCCCGCATCAATCTTGACGCCGACGGTATTCAGCCCTCCGGGCGCAGCAGCTTTCGCGTCAAAGTCGGCAACACGGTCATGCTCGTGAATTCCAGCGGGAGCAACCGCTACGATTTCATCCCCCAATATCTCAACGCCCGCACGCCCGAAGAGGCCGAATTGACCGTGATGCGGATGAGCCTCCTCGGCGACCCCAATTGGCGCGAGCACTTGAAGGTCACCGAGGAGCAACTGGCACAACTGCGCAACAAGGTTCCCGCCCCGCAGACGATGAAGCTCGAGCTGGACGATCGCAACCGCCTCGCCACTCTGTGGAAGACTTATCAGGACGGATCCGCCGCCGTGAAGGTCGAAGCGGAGAAGAAATTCCTCGCAGCGGTTGACGAGATCGGCAAGAAGAACACCCCGGCGTTCAAGCAATATGAGGCGGCACGTGCCGCGGCGATCAAGGCCGCACTCACGCCCGAGCAGATTAAGATGTACCGCAGCGTGGGAGGAGGCAAGGCGCCCGCCGCGAATCCCAAACCCGCGGCCGTGCCCGCCGATGCGCCGGTTGTCGCTCCCGCCGCGCCGGCTGTTCCCGCGCCGGCTGCCGCTACGCTGGATAAGAAGTAACGCCGGCATATCGGCGGCCAATCGCGCCGCCGCTCATGCGTTACAATCCCATCGATGCGGCTCGACCCCGAGACTTTGCTCGATGCCTATGCCCAGGGCGCGTTCCCCATGGCCGATGAGGACGGCCGCATCCGCTGGTACAGCGCCGACCCGCGCGGCGTCCTGCCGCTCGAAACATTTCACATCCCCCAGACGCTCCGCCAGATCCTTCGCCAGCACAAGTTCGAGATCCGCATCAACCATGATTATGAAGCGGCCATGCGCGCCTGCATGCAGGCCCGCATCCAGCGCACGTGGATTAACGAAGAGCTGATCGCCGCCTACGTCCGCCTGCACAAGCTGGGTCACGCCCACAGCGTCGAAGCGTGGCGCAATGGCGAACTGGTGGGTGGGCTTTACGGCGTCAGTCTGGGCGGCGCATTCTTTGGCGAAAGCATGTTCCACCGCCAGCGCGACGCCAGCAAAGTGGCGTTGGTCGCTCTGGTCGATCGATTAAAGGAGCGTGGGTTCGAATTGCTCGATACGCAGACTTGCTCGGATCACCTCAAGCGATTCGGCGGTGTTGAGATCGGCGAAGCCGAGTATCTCCGCCGGTTGCATACGGCGATCGAGCGCGAGTGTGAGTTTGCGTGATTATTCGGTCGGTTCGATGGTGACGGTCAGACCTTTGGAAGTGAACTGATCCTTGTAAAGTTCCGCCCGCTCCTGGTGGGTGACCAGCAACAACGCGACACCTGTTTTGTCCGCCTCTTCGGTGCGGGTCTTGGCCGCCTGTTCGTTGAGGTGCGTGAGCTCGACGATTGTCTTTACCACGTGAATGTGGGTGTTGACGTCGTCGTTGTGCAGCAGCACTCGCCAGGGGGGGAGCATCTTGGGCGGATTTTTCTGCGGCGCGGGCTTGGACTTCTTCTTCGACTTGGTAGCCGCGCCTACTGCCGTGGCGGGGGGTTGCGAAACTGTCTTTTCTTTTTCACTCATAAGGCGTCCTCCGGGAGCTACGATTCATTATCGGCATTATAGCCCCCCGAACGAAAAACCAGCCACCACCGATCTGGCCCGCAAAAGATCCGAAAGCCCCAATGCGCGAAGCGGGGCAGGCTGTGCCGCCCTTGGCGGCGCGGCGGCTTCGGATAAAGTGTCCTCCCATGCCTGAAACACCCCGCCTGTTCGCCGGCGCCATGAGCGGCACCAGCGCCGACGGCATCGACGTCGCCATCGTCGAGATCACCGGCACCGGCTGGGATATGTCCGCAAAATTGATACGCCACCATGCCCGTCCGTATGACGCGGCGCTCAAACAGGCGATCTTTGCGATGCGGGGCAGCGGGCAGATATCGCTCGCAGAGCTCGCCCGGCTCGGGCGCGAGATCTCACTCGCTTACGCGACGTGTGTGAACGAAGCCCTGGCTCTTTCCAATCTCACATCCGACGCGCTGACCGCCATCGCCGCCCATGGCCAAACCCTTTTTCACGACCCGCCTAATACGATCCAGTGGCTCGACCCTGCGCTGATCGCCGCCGAAACCCGATGTGCGGTCATCAGCGATTTCCGAAGGGCCGATTGCGCGGCAGGCGGGCAGGGGGCTCCGCTCGTTCCCTTCGCGGATTACGTCCTGCTCCGCGATTCATCCGACCACCGCGTCATGCTTAATCTGGGCGGAATTGCCAACGTCACATCGATCCCCGCCGGCGCGGCGCTCGACGACGTGATTGGCTTCGACACCGGCCCAGCCAATTGCCTATCCGACCACGTCATGCGCACCCATGCGCCCGACAGCCCCGGCTACGACGTGGGCGGAAAACTCGCCGCCGACGGTTGTCTCATCGAATCGGTCGCCCAAACCGTCTTGTCTGATCCATTCTTCGCCAAGCCGCCGCCAAAGAGCCTCGACATTCCGAACATGATCCGCCTGTTCGACGCCGGCGTCGAACAGGCACGCGAACAGGGCATTCGTCACGCTGTCCCCGACCTGCTCTACACCGCATGCTGGATCACCGCCGAAAGCATTGCCGGCGCGCTCAGCCGATGGGCGCCCACAGTGGACGACCTCATCTTCAGCGGCGGTGGAATCCGCAACGAAACCCTGCGCGGCCTTCTTTCCAAGCGCACTCTCGCCCACAAGTTGCCCCTCAAGAGCCTCGGGTCCGTCGACGCCTACGGCATCGCCTCAGAGGCCAAGGAAGCCCTCGCTTTCGCCCTCCTCGCGGCCGCCACGCTCGACGGCTTCCCCTCTAACGTCCCTTCATGCACCGGAGCTAAACGCCAGGTTCTCCTTGGCATCATCACGCCACAACCGTACTGACGGCTTCCAATCCCGACCCATAATCCTAGAATCGCCGCCAATGAACGACCGTTCCCACCTCCTCACCGAACAGCGTCTCCCCGAGTCCATGCGCCTCGACGCCATGAGCATTGACGAGGCCATCGATCTCATGAACCGCCAGGATCAAGAGGCCGTCCAGGCCGTCGCCCGCATCCGCCCGGACATCACTCGCGCCACCGAAATCGTTGTCGCCGCGCTGCGCCAGGGCGGCCGCCTGATCTACTACGGCGCTGGCACCAGTGGCCGCCTCGGTGTCCTTGACGCCTCCGAATGCCCGCCCACCTTCCGCGTTGATCCCAACCTCGTCCAGGGCGTGATCGCCGGCGGCCCCGAAGCGATGTTCCGCGCCAAGGAAGGCGCTGAAGACAGCCCCGAAGGGGGCGCCGCCGACGTGGACGCGAAACAGGTCGGCCCCAACGACGTCGTCATGGGCATTGCCGCCGGCGGCACCACGCCCTATGTCCATGGCGCGCTCCGCCGGGCCAAGGAGCTGGGCGCGAAGACGATTTTTCTCTCCTGTGTCCAAGTCGTCCCCAACGAGCCGCCGGTCGATGTCACCCTCCGCCCGCTCGTCGGCCCCGAAGTCTTAACCGGCTCGACCCGCCTCAAAGCCGGCACCGCCACCAAGCTCGTGCTCAACACGATCACCACGATCGCGATGGTGCAACTGGGCAAGGTCTACGAGAACCTGATGGTCGACCTGCGGGCCAGCAACATCAAGCTGTGGGACCGCGGCGCACGCATCGTCGCGACGCTCACGGGTTTGGATCGCGATCACGCAATGGAGTTGCTCCGCGCGGCCGACGGGCACGTCAAGCTGGCGGTCGTGATGCACAAGCGGCACGTCTCAGCAGGTGAGGCCCGCCTGTTCCTCGACAAGGCAGGCGGAAAACTCCGCGAGGCCGTCCATGAATCCTGATTCGCTCCAGGACCTGATCCGCGCCGCCGTCGCCTTCCGCGACCAGCGTGACTGGGCCCAGTTTCATAACCCCAAGGAACTGGCCATCTCCCTGGCCGTCGAATCCGCCGAGCTGCTCCAGATCATGCAGTGGTACAAGGGCGAAGAACTCCAGCGCGTCGTCACCGAAAAACACGCCCACCTCAAGGACGAACTAGCCGACGTCCTCTTCTCGGTCCTCCTCTTAGCCGACGAACTGAAAATCGACCTTGGCCCCGCCTTCCTCGAAAAACTCGCCAAGACGGGCGCGAAGTACCCTGTGGGTAAATCGAAGGGGAGTCCGAAGAAGTACACCGAGCTCTGACAGGAATTCTCGGCCTATCCGTCCGGTGGGAACAAACCCTCCATGATGAGTTCCCGTCGAATGCGCACGCGTACGCCTGAATTCATATTGAGTACCGCGACGGTAGCTCGACCAATCGCGGTGCGTCCGACGACGTGCGGGCCGTCCCACGCGAAATGTTCCTGCCAAACATCCTGACGCGGATTGAACAGACGCGTCATTTGCCTATTTGCCGGATCGATCCCCGACAGGTTGGGGCCCTTATGAAAGTTACAGTGGGAGCACGATAGCGCAAGGTTGCCTGCTTCAGTGGGACCCTCGTGCTTTTGGGCGACGATGTGATCGACGTGAAACGTTTTGCGATGGCAGCTTTGGGGAAGGCGGCAGTATTCGCACAAACCTCGCGCCCTACGGCGAACCTCCCTTTCAAGTGCGCGGTGCATCGGTGGAGTTGTCCTAGGCGGCGGGTTGATGTTTCTTGAGGGACGCCCGCGCCTTTATTTGAAGCAGGGACAGCAAGTCGCCAATCAATACGTACCATTCGTATTCCGCTCGCTCGTCTGAGGTGAGCGTGCCGGAATTCGACTTGCCAGCGAGCCCGTCGATTCGTTCCCGTTCGCTCGCATCGAAGTCGAGGCCCAGAATAAACGCGGCCAACTCGGTGGACAGGTTCGCATCACCCGTTCGGAACAGGCGATCCAGAAGATCGGGCTTTCCCGCTAATGCAACCATGCCCGTCAGTTTAGCGTTTGGATCTCGGCCTGTCATCAACCGTTGTCTCACCTGTCTCCGGAAAGCAGAAACGCCCCGACCTTGCCGGTCGAGGCGTTCCAGTAAGACGATCTGACTCACGTGGTTGGTCGACTCAAGGCGCCTGGGCCATTGCTTCAACCGGGGTGGTCCACGCGGAGGCAAGGCTCCGCAGAATCCCGCGACTTGTCACAGTCGCAAGATAAACACAAGGTTAAGCCCGAGTTCTCAACCTTGTACCGACCGAAGTTATCTCGACCACATGCAGCGACGTGCACGGGGCAGTCGCCGGGAGAACGGTTGGCCTGGCTTGCGATTGAGAATCGCAAGGCCTGACCGACATATCATTTATGCGACTGATCGCACGAACGATATCCGAGGTTCTCCGTCATGCACAGGCGTCGGGGTGGTGAAGCTCGGAAGAGGGGTATCAATCATCGGGGTGTCACGCCCGCGACCGATCAGTATCCGAGCCTCGCCGCCGGGTTCCGGCGTCGTGCCCTTTTCTTCGAGAAGCCGCCCAGCGCCAATATCAGAGCGCCGGCAAACTCCTCCGGTCATTTCGCATCGTTCGCTTGGATCACTTGCTGGATCCAGGTTCCCTACATCTCCGGGACCATGGGAGCGAACAACTGAAACAACCATGCCTACGGGATTAGCTGTCTCACCCGGCCAATTTCGATTGTCAGCACAAGGGCCGACTACCTCGAAACAGGTACCGTGTGGGCCGTCTCTCGACACTCCGAACAAACTGAGCGTCATCTTGAGGACGACGGGCTAGGCCAGAAAAGTGGCCTGATCTTGGGTTGGTCGATTGCAGACTTGAATTGCTTCAACCTGCGAGGTGAACAATCTGATTCACCCACATCGACTGACCGGATCTACGCCCCAGGAAATTGGGTCTCCCGCGCCGCTGTACAAGCCGGCTTCGGCGGTCACATCGAGGGCCATCCTAGGGAAAGGGAAAACGATGTCAATGAAAAGTTTGCCCTGACGCTTAAAAATACCGCAAAATATTTTCGCGTCTGCGCATAAGTTGAGCATTAAATGTGATTTATGATTATATAATTACTGATCCATATATGGATGGGCACGCTCGCGACAGGGCAGGGATCAGCCGCCTGCTTTAAATCCGCGGCGGCGCTGGCGGCTGTAGCGCGAGAGGGCGTCTTCGATGATCGGAAAGGCGGCCTTGGCGGGCTGAATTTCATCGACTTCCACGGCCTTGCCTTCGAGTTGCTTGTAGTCCTGGAAGAACCGCCGCAGCATCGTCAGGCGATGCACGGGCATCTCGGCGGCCTCGCGGTAGCTGTTGAACTCCGGGTCCTGCGTTGCGACGGCGATGATCTTGTGATCCTTCTTACCCATGTCGATCATGGTCATCAGGCCGATCGTGCGGGCGTGAATGATCGTGAGCGGAACGACCGTCTCCTGGCAGAGCACGAGCACGTCGAGCGGGTCATCATCTTCGGCCAACGTCTGCGGGATGAAGCCGTAATTGGCGGGGTAGTAAACGGCGGAGTAGAGGATGCGATCGAGCTTGATCAACCCGGAGTTTTTGTCGAGTTCATACTTCACGCTCGATCCGAAGGGGATCTCGATGATCGTGTAGAACTCCTGCGGGATGTTCTCGCCGGGAGTGACGTCGTGCCAGGGGTGGATCATGGGGATTGCTCGAGGGTAAGGTGGCCTACGATTATATCGGTTGTATGGGGGTGGATTGTAACTTTTGTGCGGGGGCGGGTGTTAAGTTGGGCGGTGGAAAATCGCGTTTTGATGCGTCGCGCGGGAACTTGACGCTGGGTGATCGGTGAATATATAAAAACGGCCATGCGTGGGATCGTCAATATCGTTATCGGGATCATCTTTATCATTGGCGGGTTGAGCGGGAACCTTGCGCTGCGGGGGACGCATAGCGGTGGGGGGATTGCGGCGGTGGGCGGGTTTCTGGTGCTGCTGGGGATTTTTCGGATGATGCGGCCTGAGTGAGGATGGGACGGCCGCAAAGGCGCAAAGAGCGCGAAGAAGACTGGTAGCGTTGGACGCTTAAAGTACCAAAGGAACAACCGGCGATTGCTCGCCGGTTGTTTTGTTATTGGGATGAAAGAAGGGGTTAGACCTCTACGGTTTCGGTGGGGCGGCCTTTGCCGGCTTTTTTGCGGGCGTTTTCGGTCAGGTGTTTTTTGCGGAGGCGGATGTTTTCGGGGGTGGCTTCTACGAGCTCGTCATCCTCGATGTATTCGAGGGCCTGCTCGAGGGTCATCTTGCGCGCGGGCTTTAGGATGATGTTTTCGTCGCTGCTGGTGGTGCGCATGTTCGACAGCTTTTTGGCGGTTGTCGGATTCACCGGCATGTCGTTGTCTCTGGCGTTTTCGGCGACGATCTGGCCTTCGTAGACGGGGGTTCCGGGCTCGACGAACATGACGCCGCGCTCCTGGAGGTTATTGAGTGCGAAGGCGTTCACGTTACCGCCGGTCATGCTGATCATGACGCCGTTGAGTCGGCCGGGGACATCGCCGCGGGCGGGGGCGTACTCGTGGAAGTTGTGGTGCATGACGGCGGTGCCCTGGGTGGCGGTGAGCATGCGGGTGCGCAGGCCAATCAGGCCGCGGGCGGGGATGGTGA
>JAQGHM010000173.1 GCA_028291615.1 Phycisphaerales bacterium
GACGCCCAGCGACGCCCGCGTGTTCGGGATCATCTGCGGGGCGTTCTGGGCGATCTCGTGGGTACTGCACGATTACATCCACTTCAAACGCTTCAGCCGCGAAGAGTTCGACATCACCACCGACGGCGAGGTTTGGATTCTTCACTTCGCGCTTGGGCTCGTCGGCGCCTGGCTGCTGCTCAACGTGATCTCGCGGCTCTTTTTCAAGCTGGTGGCCACCGGCGACGTCAAGGCCAAGGCGCCGCAGGTGCTGACGTACAACGTCTACGCCTATTGCCTGGGCCCCAGCATCCTGGCGCTGATCCCGTTTTACATCGGCCCGGCGATCGCGCTGGTCTGGATCGTCTGCCTCTTCATCTACGCGGCGATGACGCGGCTAGCGGTTAAGACCAGCGGCGCGATCATCTGCAATCTCCTCTCCGTCGGCGGCGTGCTGGGCCTCTCGGTGGGGGCGTATCACCTGCTCGCTTACCTGTTCCGCTGGCTTTACACGTGAAGCTCGCCTCCGCCCGCCGCCGCCAGTTGCTCGCCCGCATTCATCGCCGATTCGAGACGATCACCGAGCCGGTGCGCGTCGGCGCCTTGGCATTCGACTTCACGCGCGTCGCCGATCCCAACAAGGTGCTGGACCAGGTCGCGGAGGAAGAAGACCGCAGAGACAAACTCGCCGGCAAGCGCCGCGACGGCGAAGAACTGCACCTCCCGTACTGGGCTGAGCTGTGGGACAGCTCGCTGGCGATCATCGAGTTTCTGGCCGAGACGCTGCCCGCGCAATTCGACGTGCCCAAGCTAAGCGTGCTGGACCTCGGCTGCGGCATGGGATTGACCGGCACCGTCGCCGCAGCGATGGGAGCGCGAGTGATGTTCGCTGACTTGGAGCCCGAGGCGCTGCTCTTCGCACGGCTGAATTCGATTGAATTCGAAGACCGCGTCCGCACGCGGCGGCTCAACTGGCAGACGGCGCGCCTGACCGAGCGCTTCGACCTCATCATCGGCGCCGACATTCTCTACGAAAAAGCGCAGTGGCCGTACCTCGAGCCCTTCTGGCGCGGCCACCTGCAGCGCGGCGGCAGCGTGCTCCTCGGCGAGCCGGGGCGGCAAACAGGCGACATGTTTCTCGAATGGATCAAGCCGCATCCGTGGACGCTGACGCAATTGAAAAAATCGGTGCCGACGCGAAGTGCTCCGATCCGGATTTTCCAGTTGAAATCGCGCTCATGATCGTCGCGATAAGGCAGTTTTTTGCCGAAGATCGCCGAACGTCGCGCGTCATAGGCCGTATGATTAGTACGTTCGTGCGGACTGGTTTTACTGGTTTGCCTCGGACGTTTTGGACGATATAGTCTGACGTACGGATGTAGTTCTGCTGTGTACGTGGTTGAAGGCCATTAATTGGCAAACCGATAAGCAAGCCCACGGGGATGGACGCTTGCCCGCCGCAAGCCTGCGGCGTCTTGACGCCGGTGAGAAGTTTCGCACCGGCACGCGAGACGCCAAGACAGGATCCGAACGGCAAGAAAGACGGGAGAACCCTCCCGATCGGACCATCACCCACCTGTCTCTTTTGGGTTTGACCAAACCACCCTTCACACGGCACAAGCGGAGCCCATTCCGTATTACCGCTCGAGACCTCGACAAGAGGTGTCGGGCGTTTTTTATTCAGGAAGTAGGCGGTAAGCAGTAGGCGGAAGGCAGAACTAATCGGGGCGTTCTACTTTGGAGCGGGTCAGACCATTCAAGATGCGTCCGACCTCCGCGGATTGCGATTAACTTTTGGGTTTTCTCAGGGTCCAGATAGCCTAGACGCTGCGCAATTAGGATTTGCGTTTCGACTTCTCGCAAGGAGCCATGCGCGATGCGAAGGAATCGCACCATCTCGGGGTCACCGCCACGCCCTTGCCCTTCAGCAATGTTCGACGGAACGGACACCGCCGCCCGTCGAATCTGGCTGGTCAATCCATATAATTCGTCTTTGGGAAACGCTCGACTGGCGCGATAAACGTTTTCCACCAGATCCATCGCCTTTTGCCAGACGATCAGGTCGCGGTAATTCCTTGAAGGCATTTGTCTTCCCTCTTTTCTGCCTACCGCCTACTGCCTACCTTTTCAAAATGGCGGCGCTTCCCCGCGCTTCCACCAATCCGACTCATCCTTCTTCTTTTTCTTCTCCCGCTTTTCCTTGTCCTGGTCCTGGTTGGTTTCGTCCAGCAGGCTTCCGCCTTCGGTTTCTTCTTCCTCGTCCTCGTCATTGCCTCGCACGATTCCCGCCAGCGCGACCGCGAAAAGCGGGCAGACCGCCTTCAGCGTGGCCGCATCGGCTTCGCTGAAGCCGGCCTTGGCGTCGCGAAACATCACCACGACCGCCAGCGACTCCGCCAGATACGAGCAGTTGACGGCCAACACGTCCTGATCCTTCAGGAACTCAACTTCCTTGTGCGTCAGCCGCGCTCGCAGGTCGTCGCCGCTGAGGTGGATCAGGTCTTCCTTCCCCGCGAGCTTGACCAGGCCGGTTCGCAATGCTTCGGTCAGCTTGGTGTCGCCGGGCAGCGTGTACTTCATGTACGCGCCGAGTTGAAAATCCTCATCATCGCCAGCCAGCCAAACCGCGATGTTGGAATAGCCAAGCTGCCGCAGCATCCAGTCCATCGTGTGGCAGAGCAACTGTTCGAGATCCTTGGCTTCGCTTTGGCAGTGCTTGTAGCTCTCCTGCACGCGCACCAGGTCAAGCTGCTTGGAAAGCTCGCCGTAGGCGCTGATCAGGTCATTGCAAAGCAGGTCCACCTTTTTCGAGACCATTCGCCGGGCGTCGTTGAGTCTTTTGACGGCGTCTTTCAGGCGGTTCATGCGCTTCTCGGCCTTAACCGACGACGCGGCGCGGGCCAAGGCACGCTTGACGCGCTCGACCAGGTCGCCGCCGGTAAATGGCTTGGAGACGAAATCACTGGCCCCTTCGCGCATCGCTTCGATCGCGCCGTCCATGCTGGGCATGCCAGTGATGACGATCGCCTGCGCCTGCGGCTGGTGCAGGTGGAGGATCGGGAGAAGCGACATGCCGTCGCCATCGGGGAGGTTGACGTCGGTCAGCAGCAGGTCGATCCGCTGCGACTCGAGCACCTTGCGGGCCTGGGCGATGGTCTTCGCGGTGATCAGCTTGCACCCGAGGCGCTTGCCAACCGTGTCGGAAATCACCTCGTGCAGCTCAGCCTCGTCATCGACCACCAGTACGCGGGGACGCGCAAGGGCGGCCTTCTGTGTTTCTGCTACTTTCGTCGGAGCCATCTTCTCTCCCGAACTCTAAGAAGGATGAATAATGATGAGGAAGGATGAAACAAAAACATCCCGATCCACCAGCATTGCTTCGGCCTTCTGCCTTCCTCTTTCTGCCTATTGCGCTTTCCTGACCAGCTTTGCCACTGCCGCCGGCGGACTGACCGGGGCTGCGGGCAACAGGATCGACCCACGCGTTCCCTTGCCCAGGCGGCTCTCCAGCCGCATCGTGCCGCCGCTGCTTTCGATCCATCGCAGCGCTTTCGCCAGGCCCATCCCGCGGCGCCGGCCGGCGGGCTTGGAGCTGAAGAACGGATCGAACGCACGCTTGAGCGTCTCGTCGTCCATCCCGCAGCCGTTGTCTGCCACCGTTAACGCGACCCGGCTTGAATACGCGTCATACGCGGCATGAATCGTCACGTGGCCTTGCCGTTCGCTTGTCGCCTGGATCGCGTTGCTGAGGATCTCCGTCAGCGCCGCGGTCACCTGTTGCGGGTCAACGATCACGCTCGGCATATCCGTCATAGTCACTTCGATCGTTCTATCGGCCGGATCGGTGATCGACTTGGCTTCATGTAGCGCCCTGTCAATCAGTTCCGGTAATTCACACTCCACCACCTTTGGCGGAACGGGTTTGGCGAACGCCATTAATTCCGTGATGATGTTCGTGATGATATGGGCCTGGTCGCAGATGGTTTTCGCCGCCTGCTTGAGCTTGGGTTCGGTGAGTTGCGAGGCCAATAACTGCGAGCGCCCGCTGATGACCGCGAGCGGATTGTTTAGCTCATGTGCCGCGCCGGCCGCCATCTCGCCGACGGTGATCATCGTCTTACCGCGAACGATCTCGTTCTGGGCATCGTGCAGGCGCCGATTGGCTTCAGCCAGTTGTTCCGACAGCAGCCGCGCCTCTTCGCGAATCTGGCTGGTGCGCAGCGTCAGGCTCCAGCCGTTGGCCAGCGCCATCAGTTCCTGAACCTGCGGGCTCAAACGTTGTGCTTCACCCGTGCGCGCCCCCCACGCAACGCCACCGATGCAGATTCCCTCAGCTTCAAGGCAGATCCAGAAGCGCTGGTCTTCCCCAAGGCGCGGCGAGACCGCCGACAAAAGCCATTCAAGTTCGTTCCCCGCCGCCAGCACCGGCCCGTCGCCGCCGACCGGCTTGGCGACGCCACCGGGACAATCGATCACCGTTTGCTCGAAGACGTCCCCTTGCCCGTCACAGAGGATAACCTCGGCGTAGCTCTGGCCCGGGATGATCGAGAAGACCGCCGCCGACGTGGCGCTGAGCACCGCGACGCCGGTCTGCCCGATCGCATGCAACACCATCTGCGGCGGCGCGTCGGGACGGAGTTCGCTTTGAAAGTTTGATAACGCGTCGAAGAACTTCGCCCGCACCGCCAGCCGGCGATTTTTGGACGCCAACTGCCCACTCATCCGCCCCAGCTCACGATTGGCCTGCGCCAGCGCATGTTGATACAGCTCGCCGGTGCTGGCTTGTCCGAGGCCCAACGCCCGGGCGCGCGGCTCGATCGCCTCGACCAGTCGCTGAAGCACGCGCTCGACCGCGCCGCTCGGCAGCCCGACGGCATCGATCAGCGGTTGCCGCGCCAGCGTGAACGCAAAATTCCCCGAGAATCCCAGGTGCTGTTCGCGGACCAAAACATCCGCCAGCGTCACCAGGTTAACCAGCCGCGGATTGCGCACGGTGGCCGGCAGCGACGCCGGCAACTGCCCGTGCAGCCAGATGCAGTCGCGAATCGTCGCCGGCAAGCCCCATTGCTCAGCCAGGCGCTTGCCCACCACCATGTGGTCCAAGCCAATGATCGTTCGTTCAAGATCCGCGATGTTGCCGCGAAGCAGTTCCGTCGCCTCGACGACCTTATCGAAGCTCTTGGGCAGCGCCGCGTCCAGGGCCACCTTCCCCAAGTCATGCAGCAGCCCGCAGACCATAGCTTCGCTGGCGTTGACGTTCGCCTCTTTCCCCATGGCAGCAGTCAGCTCTTCTGCCAATAGCTCCGCACAGCACGCGACGGCGACGGAATGTTTCCAGAATTCTTCAATGCGGAAATGATTCGGCTTGCGCCCCTGTTGGCCGGCGAAGGTCTCGAAGACGCTGATCGCCAACACCGCGCTGCGGACGGCGTCAAACCCCAGCAGAATCACCGCCCGTTCAATGCTGTGAACTTCCCCGCTGACCCCCGCATCCGCCCGGTGCACCAGTTGCAGGATCCGCGACGCCAGGGCGACGTCGCTGGAAATGAGGTGAACTACTTCTTTGGCGGAGGAATCTTCATTACCCGTCACTTCCAAAACGCGCAAGGCAACGGCAGGAAGCGTCGGCAGCTCTTCAAGCTGCTGAAGAATCAGCTCGACACGTTTCTCCCTGACCGGATCGGGCATAACGGCATGTGCTCTTTTCTTCCTCTGCCTACTGCCTACCGCCTACTGTTCAAGCAGCCACTGACAATAACTCGCAAACCCGCTCGATCAACTTCTCGATATTGAACGGCTTCTTCACAAATTCATCCGCGCCGCTCTTCAAGAGATCGTTGATCTCATCCTGATTGACCACGCCCGAGACGATGATGATCTTCATGTGCTCGAAGTTCGGGTTGGCGCGGATCGTCTGGCAGACCACGTTGCCGTTGATGTCCGGCAGCATGTAATCCAGGATCAGCAGGTCCGGCATGAACTCCTGGGTCATCACCCCGGCGTCGTAGCCGCTGCTGGCCGTCTTGACCTCAAATCGGCCATCCCGTTCCAGCACGTCCACAAACAGCTCTACAATTTCCGGGTCATCATCCACGACCAGGATCTTGCGCTTGCCGTTATCCAGCGCGTCCGGCGGGATCCCGTTCTCCTTCATAAAGGCGATCAGGGCCTCGCGGGGGATCCGGCGAAACCGGCTGCCCGGGACCCGAAAGCCCTTGAGGCGGCCGCTGTCGAAGCAGCGAATGATCGTTTGCTGCGACACCTTGCAGACCTCGGCGGCCTCGCCGGTGGTGAAAACCGTCTTCATAAGTTCCTCTCACTCAACTGTACGCCCGGTGGCATAGTTACGATGGGAAAGCCTTGACTCTCTTATCCATCTTTCCTATTTAACCATCGGCGTCACATCCCGTTGACTTGAGCCAACCGGAGCATCTGGCACAACCCGCCCAATTTGCATTTGGAAGAACCTGCCCGCCCCGGTAGTTTATCCCCCTGTCTAGCGGTTATTCGGACCTGTCCCAACAGCCAAGGAGAACACGTCATGCGTCGCAACGCTTTACTGGCAACGTGGTTAGTGGGGGTCGCAGCAAGCCTGGGTCTGGTGCTGTCTGGGTGCATCGGCGGGGGTGGGGCGGTGTCGCAGGAATACGCGCCCAAAGCTTCAATCAGTGAATGGAGCAACGCCGACTGGCAAAAAGTGCTCGATACGGTTTGCACGGATGACGGCATGGTCAAGTACGACGCGCTGACCAACAACAGCAATGGCGCAAAAGATGCGCTTTTCCGGTACGTGGGGGCAATCAACCAGACATCGCCCGCTAATCGGCCTGAGCTGTTCAAGTCGGATGGGGAGAAGCTGGCGTATTACATCAACGCCTACAACGCGCTATGCCTGTATGGCGTGCTGCAGAAGGGGCTGCCGGGGAACGTGCTCCTCTCGGGGCTTTATTTCACCGCATCGTTCCCGGTTGGCGGCAGCAACACCAACCTCGACAGTCTGGAAAAGCAGCACGTCCGATCCGCTGGCGATCCCCGGGTGCATTTCGCGCTCAATTGCATGAGCAAGTCCTGTCCGCCGCTTCGGAAGGAAGCCTATGAAGCCTCGAAACTCGAAGCCCAACTTGCCGATCAAGGCCGGCGATACCTGAGCGACCCGCGCGGCGCGCAGAAGGCCAGCGATACCAAGGTGAAGCTGAGCGAGATCTTCACCAAGTTCTATCCTGGCGAATTCAAGGACGCTTATTCACGTTCGTCGGGGAAGAAAGATCCGTCGCTGCTGGAGGCCATTCGCCCGTATGCGGGGCCGGACTCTCCCGTTCAGACGGCGACGGAATACGAGAGCATGAGTTACGACTGGTCGCTGAACCGGGCGGGTTGAGCGCGCGCTGCGTTGCGCGGGCGGAGCGTGTTGGCGATGAGCACTCCCACAGGTCCCTATCGCGTTGAGCGCGAGGAGACGCCCCAGGGGCCGCGCTGGCGCTTGGCTGGGCCGGGGCTGGAGGGCGTGAAGTCTTACGAATGGGAAGAGGCGCGCGAGAAGCTCCGCGAGATGGCGGAACTGATGAACTTCGCCTGGCGACAGGCGGAGTTGGCCTCCGACCCGGGAACGGCCGAGGCTCCTGGCGGGACCTGAACGCCGAGTCATGCGATCATCTGAGAATCCGGCGCCCGCTCGCTGAGGTCGATGCTTTTATAGATCGGGCCTGTGACGGCCGGCGCCTCTTCAATGGCATCATCGCCGTCGTCGAGCGACATCTCGATGATCTGGAAGTCCATTGGGTCATCGGGGGCGTTGGCCGATGACGACACGCCCTGCACGAGGGCGGACCAGACAACGACTGCCTCGTCACTGGCAAAACGAAACGGCTCGTCGATCCCCGCGAGGTAAACGGTAAGACTGCCATCCCCTTTTTCAGCCGCGACCACGGCGGCCAGATCGATTACTCGATCTCCGACCTGCAACAACTTTCGCACTGCTGACGCTCCTTGTCGGCCGATCCTTGGTTCCGGCCGTTTTCGCGCCCCTCCCACCGGGGCACCCACTGCAGCGCTAGCTTATGCCATGGAACGTGGTGCTTGTATATAGTCGGGTCCGTCATTCATGTAATCTGCATATCTCCACGTTACTTCAACATGACCTCCTGCCAGATCTTATCGATCAGCTCCGTCGTCTGATCGCCGACATCAGCCATGACCTCACATCGTTTGATCACCTCATCGCTGGGGTAGATCGAGGGATCGTTCAGGATCTCGGGCTTGATGCCCGCCCGCGCGGCGACATTGCCGCTGGCGTAGCTGACCTGATTGACGAGTTGCGCCCCGACCTGCGGATCGAGCAGGTAGTTCAAGAACTCGTGCGCCTCGGCGACGTGCTTCGCCTTGGCGGGGATGCAGAAGGCGTCGATCCAGAGCGTCGCCCCTTCCTTGGGGACGGTGTAGCCGAACTTGGCGCGGTCGCTGGCGACAAGCTTGGCGAGCTGGCCGTTGAAGCCGTGGGCGAGCACGACATCGCCGCGGCCCAGCGTCTGGTCGAAATCGTCGCTGTTGTAAACCTTCACGAGTCGCTTCTGGTTCTTAAGCATCTCGCCGGCCTGGCGAAGCACGGCGGGATCGGTTTCGTTGATCGACTTGCCCATCACCTTGAGCGCCACGGCCAAGCACTCGCGCGAGTCTTTGAGCATGAGGATCTTGCCGGCGTTCTTCTCGTCGAACAGGACCTTCCAACTGTCAATGTCACCGACCGCCTGGCGATTAAAGCCAATGCCGGTTGTGCCCCAGAAACAGGGCATGGCGTACTCGTTCTTCGGGTCATACGCGCGGCCCAGGAGACGCGGATCGAGGTTCTTCCAGTTGGCGATCTTGCTCGCGTCGATCCGCTGTACGAGATTCTGCCGCTTGAGGATCGCGACCGTGTAATCGGATGGGACGACCAAGTCAAAGTCCGACACGCCCGACTGCAGCTTGTCGAGCAGCATCTCGTTGCTCTCGTAAAGCGTGAGGTTGACCTTGATGCCGGTCTTGGCGGTGAAGGCGTCGCGCACGTCCTGCGGCAGGTATTCGGACCAGCAGTAGACGTTCAGCACCCGTGCCCCTTGCGCGCTACCCGGCTGGGTTGAAGCTGTCCCCTTGTCCTTGCAACCCCCGAGAACAGCCATCACGAGCATACCGACTGCGGCGAACTTCATTCTCATTTCTTCCTCCCGCGGGGACTCCGCAGCAGCCACTGCGCCGCCGTGATCAGCGCGATCGTCACCGCCAGCAACAGCGTCGAGATCGCGTTGGTTTCCGGCGTGGCGTTGACCTTCAACTTGGCGTAAATGTGCAGCGGCAGCGTCTTCACGCCAGCGACGAACGATGTGATCACATAATCATCGATCGACAGCGTAAACACCAGAAGCGCCCCGGCGACGATCCCCGGCAGCATCAGCGGAAACTTGACCCGCCAGAAGACGCCCAGCGGCCCCGCGCCCAGATCGCGCGCGGCTTCTTCCAGCGTCCGGTCAAACCCCGCCAGCCGCGCCCGCACCACGATCGCGACGTAGGAGACCGAAAAGGAAATGTGCGCGACGACGACGCTCCAGAATCCCAGCTCCCATTCCACCGCGACGAAGAACGTGAAGAGCGCCGCGCCGACGACGATCTCGGGGATGACGATCGGCAGGAAGAGCAGCGCCTTGGTCGCCGATCCGCGGTTGGCTTGCAGTCGCGACAGGCCAAGCCCTGCGAGTGTCCCAATGATCGTCGCCGCCACTGTCGTCACGGCCGCGACCAGCAGGCTATTCCCCGCCGACTCGATCAGCTCCCGGTCCCGCAGCACCTGCGCGTACCACCGCGGCGTGAACCCAAGCCAGCGCGCCGTCTGCAGCGATTGGTTGAACGAGTAGACGACCAGCACCAGGATCGGCGCGTACAGGAACGCGTAAACCGCCGATGAATAAGTGCGAAGGATCGTTCGGCCGACGGATTTCACAGCGCGGCCTCCTTCCGACGCCGCCGGTGCAGGTAGAGGCCGTAAACGGCGAGCATCAGGCCGACGACCGCCGTCAACTCGAACGCGATCGCCGACTTGAGCGGCTTGTTCCGCTGGAATCCTTCCTGAATGATGTTGCCGACCAGCGCTCCCTTCGCGCCGCCGAGGATGTCAGAGACGACGAACTGCCCTGCCGCCGGGATAAGGACCAGGACGATTCCAGCGATGATCCCCGACATCGTCTGCGGCACGGTCACGCGGAAGAATCGGCTGGTTGCGCCCGCGCCTAAGTCGGCCGCGGCTTCGAGAAGCGTGCGATCCATCTTCTCCAGCGACGCATACAACGGCAGGATCATGAACGGCAGCTCGCCGTAGACGAGTCCCGTCAGCACCGCGCCAGGCGTGTAGAGCATGTCGAGCGGCGCGATCCCGACTGCTCCCAACATCGTATTGAGCACCCCTTGCGTCTCCAAGATGAGCTTCCACGCGCCCATGCGGATCAGGAAACTGGTCCAGAAAGGGATGGCCACCATCGCCAGGAGCAGGTTCTTCCGCATTGGGTTTGCGACGATCGCAATATAGTAAGCGACTGGGTAGCCGATCAGCAGGCAGAGCGCTGTCGTCGCGACGGCGAGCCAAAGTGACCGCCAGTAGACGCCCGCATAAGAGGGATCGAGCGACTCGCGATAATTATTGAGGAACGTCCCCTTCGTGATGTACTGTTTCATGTCGTCGATCGGTTTGATCGTTCCCGCCGGCCCTTTCTCGCGGAAGCTGATGCCGAGCATGATCGCCATCGGCGCGAGGAAGAAAATGCCGAGCACGAGCCAGGTCGGCAACAGTTGCAGCCAGGTTCGCAAGGCGCCGTTCTTCATGCCTTCTGCTCGCGCATCAGGATCGCGTTGCGCGGGTCCCAGCAGAGCCAGGCCTTTCCCATATCGACGAACTGTTCGCCCGCGCCGTGGATGACGTTCTGCTGGTAGACGTGGATGCGTTCGCCCGCGCGGTTGCGCACGGTCCAGACGGTGGCGACGCCCTGGTAGACGCGTTCTTCCACCGTGACTTCCATGCGGGCGCGGGCGTCGGCGGGGGGTGGTTCGGTCAGCGACATTTCCAGCTTCTCGGGGCGGACCACGAAGCGCACCTTTTCGCCGGGACGGTAGTTGGGGGCGTTGGGCGCGAGCAACGCCGTCTCGAAACCTGCTTTGGAGATGACCGTGACGATCGCCCCGTCGACCTCGCGCACCTTGGCGGTGAAAAAGTTGCCGGCGCCCATGAACTCGGCGACGAACGGCGTGCTTGGATGCTCAAACACCTCGGCGGCGCTGTCCATCTGCTCGACCTTGCCCGCGTTCATCACCGCGATGCGGTCGCTCATCGTCAGGGCTTCTTCCTGGTCGTGGGTGACGAAGACGAAGGTGATGCCCAACCGCCGCTGGAGGTGCTTGAGTTCCACCTGCATCTCCTTGCGCAGCTTCTGATCGAGCGCGCCGAGCGGCTCATCGAGCAGCAGCACGCGCGGTTCAAGCACCAGAGCCCGCGCGAGCGCGACGCGCTGTTTTTGGCCTCCCGACAGTTCGTCCGGGTAACGGTGCTGCAAGCCGGAGAGGCGAACCAGATCGAGCGCGGCGCTGACCTTCTTGTGCGAATCACGCTTGCCGCCGGACTTGTAGCGCAGGCCGAAAGCGACGTTCTTCTCGACGTTCAGGTGGGGGAAGAGGGCGAACTGCTGGAAGACGAGGTTAACCGGCCGACGGTGAGCGGGGACGCGGGTGACATCGCTTCCGTCGATGATGATGTTCCCAGCGTCTCCCTCTTCGAGGCCGGCGATCATCCGGAGCAGCGTCGTCTTGCCGCATCCGCTGGGGCCCAGAAGGGAGAAGAACTCCCCGCGGCGGATGTCGAGCGAGACGTGATCGACCGCGGCCACGTCGCCGAAGCGCTTGGCGACCCCCACGACTCGTATGCTGAACGGATTCTCCATAAACCCGGCGGGATTCTCGGAGAAGCAGGGCGCGATGTAAACCGTGCTGAAATTCTCTACCATCTAAACTTAGCATTTTGGCTTATTTTTGGCCTTGAATGTTCCACGTAGAACATTATACTTTGCACTATAAAGTACGGGAGCCAAACTGCATGCACCGTCGAAAGTTCCTAATCGGGCACGAATTCCTCCGGGTGCACCTGTTTTATCCCGTGGCGCTCTCCACGGCGTTGTGCATGGTGCTGATCATCGCGCGGGTGGTGCTTTCGGGATCGAGCAACTACGAGTTCCTGGTTTGGAACCTGTTTCTCGCATGGCTGCCGTACCTGTTCGCGCTCTGGATCCTGGCCATTCGCCGGCGCGAGTCGGAGCGGCGCTGGAAGCTGATTTTGCCGGCCGTCCTCTGGTTGCTGTTCCTCCCCAATGCGCCGTACATCGTGACGGATTTCAACCACCTGTTGCTCCGCCGGGCGTTCCCGTTGATGTATGACATCGTGCTGATCTTCGCCTTCGCATGGACGGGGCTGCTACTGGGGGTGGCGTCGCTGCACTTGCTGGAGGGGTCGGTGCGGCGGGCGTGGGGCGGGGTGGCGGCGGCGGGTTTTGTTGTAGCATCCGCTGCGCTGGCGGGGGCGGGGATTTACCTGGGGCGGTTTCTCCGCTGGAACTCGTGGGACGTCCTGAAGCGGCCGGGGGATATGGTCGCCACACTGGTGGACGTCGTGCACAACCCGCTGGAGCACACCTATGCGATCGGGCACTCGCTGGTCTTTACGACCATGCTCCTGATTTGCCATGTAACCTTCGTGACCTTCCGCCAGGCGAATCGGCCGTGATAGACGTCATAACCTGCACAAACGGCCTGATTCGCTTCGCTGTGGACATGGCGTAAAATCTCCATGACGTACCCACGTCTTTACCTCCGCCGGCCGGCGGAGGCGCGAGGTTGATGTCGCATGGCGATCAAAGTTCCCTGCCCGCGCTGCAAGCATGTCACGCACCTTCCGGATTCCGCTGGGGGAAAGCTGGGGCGGTGCAAGCAGTGTAGCGCGATCGTCCGCGTGCCGATTGCGGAATCGCAGCGAAAGTTCTGCACGATCTGTCACGTTGATATCTCATCAAGCAAGCGGGTGAAGAACGAACAGGGGCAGTATTACTGCCCATCCTGCTGGCAGGCGCAACTTGAGGCGTCGACGGCGACGGGTGACGATTTCTGGAGCGCTTTGGAAGATCTCGACCGCAAATAACCGCTCTTTGTCCGGGTTTATCAACGAGATGACGGCGACCGGGTACTTACCCCGGCAATGCCGTCCAAACTTCTCATCCCCATGCTTTCCCTACTGTTCGCCTTCGCGGCGGGCGCAGCGGAAGGCGTATCTCCCACCACCCAACCGGCCAAGCCGCTGGAGGGGTATCGGTACATGAATGCGGGCTCCTGGATCATCAGCGAGGCGCAAATCCAGACCAACGGCACGCCGGCGTCGATCAAGCGGAAGGTGCTGGTGACGTCGGAACCATCGACCGGCGCGCGGGTGATGCAGGAATGCCGCTGGACGATGGATGCGTTCGAACCGACCGGGCCGGCGCAACCGCTGGCAACTGCAGATCGACGGGGGTTTGACGAGCTGGGCTTTACGGCGCATTCGACCGGGCCGGACCAGGTTTTGACCATCGGGCGCAAGCGCTATGTCTGCTCGGTCAGCACGTATCTTTTTGAGGGCGGGGAAGGGCGCACGACGCTGCTGACCCTTTGGCGGGATAAATCTGGCGCGACGCAGTTGCCGCCGCGGACGATGTCGATCAATAACCATGACGTGCCATTGCCGCAGGATGCGCTGCAGGCGGATTTCACGGTGGAGGGGCCGCGGGTTTCGACGAAGGGGCAGCGGCGGATCGTGTCGCTGGCGTCCCCGCTTCGCGTAAACGGGTTGACGTGCAACTGCCTGGTCGAAGTCACCCAGAGCCAGGGGACGAGCAACGACAAGCCGATGTCGCTGGTGACGCGGGAATGGTTCACGCATGACCTGCCCGGCGAGCGATTGCGCACGGTCACGGCGATGAGCGTCGGGGCGATGCGGGTGGAGTCGGACGTGACGGTGCTGGATTTTCACGTCGAGCGGTTGAACGCGACGGTTCATGCGATGCCGACGGAGTAGAACGCGCGGGTGTTGCGGAAGGCGCGGGACCCGGGGATAAATCCCGCGGGCTTGGCGACGGCCGAGCGGCTCGGAATTAACCTCACCGGAATTGGCATATGCGGAAAACATCTTTTGTTCTGCTGTCGGTGTGTTTGTGCGTTGGGGCGGCGATGGTCAGCGCAGATGAGAATTGGCCACAGTTTCGCGGTCCGACGGGGCAGGGGCTTTCGGATTCGAAGGGATTGCCGACCACCTGGAGTGAGACGCAGAACATCAAGTGGAAAGCGCCGATCCACGGCAAGGCGTGGTCGTCGCCGGTGATTTGGGGGAAGCAGGTTTGGGTGACCAGCGCAACGGAGGATGGCCGGGATCTTTTTGCGATCTGCATCGATAAAGAGACGGGGCAGGTCGTGTTCGACAAGCGGTTGTTTGAGGATCCAAATCCAAATCCGATCTTCAAGAATTACAACAGTTATGCGTCGCCGACGCCTGTGATTGAAGAGGGGCGGATCTATATCACGTTCGGCGCGGCGGGAACGGCGTGTCTTGATACGGCGAGCGCGAACCCGATCTGGGAGCGGCGGGATATTCGGGTGAACCACTATCGCGGCGCGGGGTCCTCGCCGCTGATTTATAAGGATCTGCTCATCCAGGATTATGACGGCAGCGACGGGCAGTTCGTGATCGCGCTGGACAAGAACACGGGCAAGACGGTCTGGCAGACGAACCGGTCGGTCGATTACCGCGACATGGGGCCGGACGGCAAGCCGAAGGGGGAGGGGGATTATCGTAAGGCGTTTTCAACGTGCCGGATCGCGAGCGTGAACGGCAAGCCGGCGGTGATCAGCATCGGCTCGCGGGCGACATATGCGTATGAACCGGAGAGCGGCAAGGAGATCTGGCGGCTGGAGCATTCGGATTGGCACTCGGCGGGGGCGACGCCGGTGATTGGCGATGGGCTGATTTACATCTGCCCGGGGTTTGGGAAGGGGGCGGTGTTTGCGGTGCGGCCGGACGGACAGGGCGTGCTGGGGGCGGATCATATCGCGTTCAAGATCACGAAGAATGCGCCGGACAAGCAGTCGCCGTTGCTGGTGGGGGATTTGCTCTACTTCATCGACGGGACGGGGATCGCGACATGCGTGGATGCGAAGAGCGGTGCGGACGTTTGGCGGCAGCGGATTGCGCCGAATTTTTCGGCAGCGCCGCTGTATGGGGATGGGAAGATCTACTTTTTCGCGGACGACGGGACGACAACGGTGGTGGCGGCGGGGCGGGAGTTCAAGAAGCTGGCAGCGAACAAGCTGGACTCGGCGTTTAAGGCGACCGGCGCGGTGAGCGGCAAAGGGCTTTATCTGCGGACGTTGACGACGCTTTATCGGGTGGAGGAGTAGGGGGTGAATCGGTTGAGCGGTCATCCTGAGGGAGCCTAGCGGCGACCGAAGGATCTGCGTGAAATACGTGGCCTTTTACGCCGGCTAGATCCTTCGCTGCGCTCAGGATGACGGCATATGCCGAGTTTTGCAGGGCCTTTCATGCGGACTTTTCTCGTCGCATCGCTCGTGACACTCTGTTCTCTCGCTTGCACTCCCCATCCCGCGCCCCACTGCAAATTGGCCTCGCCTCGCGCGATATTACACCGCCGTTGGGCTATCGGTTGGCGGGATATTTCTTCGAGCGACTGGCGACGGCCGTTCACGATCCCCTGCGGGCGAAGGCAATTGTTTTCAAGCAAGGCGAGGCGCGGTTCGCGCTGGTCGTTTGCGACCTGTGTCAGACTTCGCCGGAGGTGGTGGCGCAGGCGCGGAGCCTGGCTTCGGAAAAGACGGGAATTCCGGCCGATCACATCTGCATTGCGTCTACGCACACGCATACGGGGCCGGATTATTTCGGGGTGCTCGCGGAGCATCTGCATCGGATCGCGCTGGAGGCCCATGACGGGGTTGATCCGGCGCGGACCTTCGATTATCCGAGCTTTCTTACGGAGCGGATCGTCGAGGCGATCGTCGAGGCGGATGCATCGGTGGCTCCGGCGGCGATCGCGTTTGGCTCGGCCCCGCAGCCGAACGTGGCTTTTAACCGGCGCTACCTGATGAAGGACGGGACGGTGGCGTGGAACCCGGGGAAGATGAATCCGAAAATCGAGCGACCTGCGGGGCCGATCGACGCAAACCTGTCGGTGCTAACGATCGAGCGCGGACAGAAGTTGGCCGCCGTCCTAACCAATTTCCCGCTCCACCCGGACACGGCGGGTGGCACGGAGTATTCGGCGGACTATCCGGGATACATTGAATCCACGCTCCGCGCGCAGTTGCAGCAGCCACACCTGATGTCGGTCTTCGCCCAGGGAACCAGCGGCAACATCAATCACGTGGACGTTTCGACAAACCGCCCGCAGAGTGGACCGCAGGAGAGCGAGCGCATCGGCCGGGCGATCGGGCAGCGGATCATCGATTCGGCATTGGCGCATGCGACGCCGCTCGACCGGCCGTCCCTGGCGGTCGCCACCGCCCGCATCGACCTGCCGGTGCAGCAATATCCGCCTGAGGAAGTGGCCAAGGCGCGCGAGTTGTTTGCGAAGATCCAGGAGCGGAAGCTGCCGTTCCTGATTGGGGTGCGGGCGACCAAGATCGTGAAGATTGACGATCGGCACCACGGCCAGCCGATTGCGGCGCAGGTGCAGGCGCTTCGGCTTAGCGACGATGCGGCGATCGTCATGGTACCGTCGGAGTTGTTCGTGGAGTTTGGGCTGGCGATCAAGGCGCGGTCGCCGTTCACGCACACGCTGGTGATCGAACTGGCCAACGATTCGTTCGGATACGTGCCGACGAAGCGAGCGTTTGAGGAAGGAGCGTATGAGCCGACGAATTCGGTGATCCAGCCGGGCGGCGGGGAGCGGCTGGTGGAATTGGCAATCGGATTATTGGAAAAGCTCAAACGGTAATTGTGCACACGCGCGGGGACGGCGCTGGTTTTCTTTCGCCGGTTGATTCCTTAGCATTCCGGGCTGATGTCCTCGCGCCGCAAATCCAAGGCTGCCGCCGCTGCTTCGACGCCCGCGTCGCCGATGATGCGGCGAAGGCGCGCGACGATGCTGGCGCTGGGCATTGGCCTGATCCTGGCGGCGTTGATTGGCACGATCGCTGGCGTGGTTTTATATTTTCATTCCCATCAGACGATCGACCTGGGGACGTTTACCACCACCGCGCCGAGTCTTGATGCGCGCGACAAGCAACCGTTCGCCACGTATGCCGGCTCGGGGGCGTGCCGTGATTGTCATGCGAAGGAATTTGAGAGTTGGTCGAAATCACACCATGGGTTGGCGGAGCGGGTTCCTGATCCCGCGCTGGATCGCGCGGCGTTCGATCCACCGCGCGAGTTTTCGCATGGGAGTCAGAAAACCCAGGTTCGCGCCGCGGGCGACAAGTATGAGATCGTCACGCCGGGTTACGAAGGGGCGGCGACGGCGTATCCGGTCGTGCGCGTGATCGGCGTCGATCCGTTGCGGCAGTTTCTCACGCCCGCGCCAGGGGGGCGGCTGCAGACGCTCGAGGCGTCGTACGATCCGCACAAGGATCAGTGGTTCAACGTGTACGGCAATGAGGATCGGCGCCTTGGTGAGTGGGGCCATTGGACCGGCCGGGGGATGAACTGGAACAGCATGTGCGCCAGTTGCCACAATACGCGGGTTCGCAAGAACTATGACGAACGGGGCGATTCCTATCAAACGACGATGGCGCAGCCCACGGTTAGCTGCGAATCCTGCCATGGGCCGATGAAGCAGCATGCGGATTGGCAGAAGTCGTATGCGTCGACGCCTCATCCTGCTACGGCGACGTCACTGCCTTCGCGGTTTTCAAAGGATCAGATCCTCGATACCTGCGCCACCTGCCACGCCCGCCGCGCGGATCTGACCGGCGATTTCGTGCCCGGCGATGCGTTTCAGGATCATCATTCGCTCACCATTCCGGATCTGTCGGACCTCTTTTATCCCGACGGGCAGGTGCGCGAGGAGGATTACGAATTCACGGCATTTCTCGGCAGCAAGATGCACGCGGCGGGCGTGCGCTGCGGCGATTGTCACGATCCGCATTCGTCCAAGCCACTGTTCGCCGGCAACGCGCTTTGCATGCGCTGCCACAATGGCTCGTTCACGGGAAGCCCGCTCATCGTGCCCGAGCAGCATTCGTTCCATAAGGCCGACAGCGCGGGCAATCAGTGCGTCAACTGTCACATGCCGCAGACGACCTACATGCAGCGGCACGGGCGGCACGATCACGGCTTTACGATTCCGGACCCGCTGCTGACGAAGGAGCACAACGTCCCCAATGCCTGCAACCGCTGTCACGCCGACAAGGATGCAGATTGGTCGCTGGCCACGACGGACAAATGGTACGGCGCGAAGATGCAGCGGCCGACGCGCGAGCGGGCGCA
The DNA here is from genome assembly GCA_028291615.1 of Phycisphaerales bacterium. Lineage (GTDB taxonomy): Bacteria > Planctomycetota > Phycisphaerae > Tepidisphaerales > Tepidisphaeraceae > RYN-433. The sequence goes on from JAQGHM010000173.1 coordinate 18,506, forward strand.
GTGGATCGCCAAGGCGCGGCGCGGCGACGACGCGGCGCGTCCCACGATTCTGCGACAACTCAAGGAAGAGAAGCAGGGGTTTTGGCGGGCCGTCGCCGCGGCGGTGCTGGGGCAGTGGGTGGGCTCGCCCGAGGTTGCGCCGGCGCTGGTTGCGGTGATGGATGACGCGGACCCGCTGGTGCGCGAGAACGCGGCGCGATCGCTCGAGCCGCTGGCGCAGCAGCAGGATGCGGCAGTGCGCGGGGCAATCGAGAAGCGGTTGGGGGATGCGGTTCGATCGGTGCGGGTCCGCGCGGCTTGGGCGCTGCGGGATGCGGTTCAACCGGAATCGCCGGCGGGTCGCGATCTGCTCGATTATCTGCGGCAGAGCGCGGATCAGCCGGGCGGAGCGATGCAGCAGGGGATTTATCACATCGCGCGCAACGAGGTCAACGCGGCGGCGGAATACTTCAGGAAGGCGGTCACCTGGGATCCCAATTCCGCGCCGTTTCGCGATTCGCTCGCCGTCGCGCTCAGCATGCAGGGCAACAATAGCGCAGCCATCGAACAGCTCGAATGGGCGGCCAAGCTTGACCCGCGCGACGCGGAGTATCCGTACAAGCTCGCGCTGGCGTACAGCGAGTCCGGCAAGTTCGACAAGGCGATCGAATTGCTCCAGCAGACGCTGAAGCTTAATCCGCGGCACCCGCGCGCGGCGTATAACCTGGGACTCGCCTACAGCCAGACCAATCTTCTTGACGCGGCGGTCGCAGCGTTGAGGCAGGCAGAGGCGACCAGTCCGGCAGATCCGCAGATCCCGTATGCGCGAGCGACAATCCATGCCCGCCAAGGCCAGAAGGGGGAGGCGCGCGAGGCGGCGCAGCGGGCGCTGCAGCTCGATCCAACCTACGTCGACGCCGTGCGGCTGCTGCAAAGCCTGGGGCCGTAAAGGCACGATCGGCACGAAGAAAACCGGCCGTCGCTTTCGCGCCGGCCGGTGGTGTTCAGAAGTATCCTTGGCGTGTTGCGATCAGCGGCGGTCCACCGGATCGCTCGCGGCGGCCTGGCCGTCCTTACCCTTTGCAGGGGCATCGGCGTCCTTGCCGCGGCGGCCGCGTTCTTCCGCCGGCGCGGCGGGGGCGGGCTCGCCGCGACGCTTGCCACTGCGGCTGGGGGCGGCTTCGGCTGGGGTCGTGTCGGTCGCGACGGGGTCGGCGTGACGGCGGCCGCTCTTGCCCGTCGCCGTGGCGGGGGCCTCGGGTCTTTTGGCGGCTTCGGCCTTGCGCCCGTCCTCGGTCTTCTTCGCATCAGGCGGCGCATCGGCGGCCTTCCCCGCGGCACGCTCGGCGCGGCGCAGATGCATCGCGTCCTCCGCCGACACCGCGGCGCCCTTGGCCGGTGCGGCCGCGGCGGGAGCGGCTGCAACCGGGGCAGCGCCTTTGGCTGGGGGTGTCGCCGCAGGCGCGGCTGCAACGGGGGCAGCGCCCTTCGCAGGGGCGGTCGGAACGGCAGCGCCAGCAACCGGCGCTGCACCCTTGCCGGGGGCTGTCGGAGTCGCGGCGCCGGCAACGGGCGCGTTGCTCACGTTCGTTGCGTTGGTCGTGTTCGCCGTATTACTGACGTTCTTCACGTTCGTCGTATTGGCCGTGTTCGTGTTATTCACGTTGGTCACGTTCGTGACGTTGGTCACATTGGTGACGTTCGTGACGTTGGTCGTCTTCGCCGGACGCGAGACGAACTGCGTGAGCTGCGGCTTGCGCCCTTCCTTCACCGCCACCTCGCGCTCGGTCTTCTCCTTCACGTACACCGCGCGCTCGACCTGCACCGACTCGGCGATCCGGCGGCGATCTTCCAGCTTGATCGACAGCTCGAACTTCTCCACCTCGCGAACCTTCACCTCTTTCACGCGCTGCACCTCGCGGATCCGGGTGATCTCCGTCACGTGATCGACCTCGACGATGCGCTCGTGCACGAGGACGGGCCGCTCGCGCCAGTAGCCGGGCTCGTGGACGAAGTACGCGTGCAGCACTTCGGGCTCGTGCCGGTGCGCGTTGAAGAATCCGATGTCGACGTGGAACCCGCAATTTCCGAAGTCGAACCGGCCGGCAATGATGTCGTCGCGGTGGCAGAGCCAAAGGCCTTCGTCACGTTGGTGGAGGGCGATACAGACCTCCTCGCTGGCGTCCTGCAGACGGCGACGGGCGACGAAGACCTGCTCGTGGGCGGCGTCGAGATCGTCATGGATGCGCCCGGCGCGCCCATCGGCGGCGCGAAGGCGGTCGCGGGCCTGCGCCAAGGCTTCAAGCGCCGGGCCGTCCGCATGTTTAACCTGTTCCAGATGTCCCTGCGCCCCTTCGAAATCCGCCCGCGCCGCCTCGGCGCCGGCCGAAGCGCGATGATAGCGCGATGACGCTTCAAATTCGGGCGCGCCACTGCGCCGCACGGCGTCCAACTCCGCCTTGGCCGCCACGGCGCGCCGCTCGGCGGCGTC
>JAQGHM010000184.1 GCA_028291615.1 Phycisphaerales bacterium
GGACGCCCATCGCAACGCCCTCAACGCCCATTGCTACTGGCTGCTCCGAAAGGATGGACGCGCGGGAGATGCCGCCACTCACGCCCTCGTTGGACTTTCCACCGCCGGCAAAAACCAACTCCTCTTCGATCGCGGCATCAACTTCAACGACCTCCCATCCTGGCAAAAGCGCGGTTCAGGACTCTATTGGGAAGCCTACGACAAGGAAGGTCTCAACCCCATTACCGGCCAGAAATCAGTAACCAGCCGAAGGCGAATCCGACGCAACACCGATCTGCCGATGAAAGAAGCGTACAGCTCGTTCATCGCGTCGTTCCTCGAAGCGCGGCAAGAGGGGTGACCCAGCGTGCTCCCTGCTCGTACGCGCAAGAATATCTTGACAGAACCGTCCATCCGAGTAACATCCTCCCCACAACTGAATACGTTTCTCTTATCCAGAGTGGCTGAGGGCAGGGCCCTGCGACGCCACAGCAACCATCGACGGCTTCACGAGTTGTAACCCAAAAGCCATCGAAGCGGTGCTAAATCCCACCCGCGCGCCTGCTATCAACGGTCAGGCGAGCCGGGAGCGATAAGAAGAGCTACCGATGCACGCAGGAGCCTCTTCTTATACGGAAGAGGCTTTTTTGTTTGCGTGCGGAAAGGAGTAGGCAGAAGGCAGTAGGCGGTATGCAGAGACTGAACCGGAGAATCGGCGAATGGGAGAATGGGCGAATGCATTTTTTCGCCGGTTCTCCCCGTCTCCGGTTCTCCCGATCGATTCCTTCTGCCCACCGCCTACTGCCTACCGCCTACTAAAAGACCATGAGCTACGTCCTAGGCCTGAAATGTAAAGAGTGCGGCCACCGCATCCCCGCCAAACCCCTCCACGTCTGCGAGCAATGCTTCGGCCCCTACGAGGTTGAATACGACTACGCCGCCATGAAGGGTAAGGTCACGCGCGAGTCGATCGCCAAGGGCCCCAAGAGCCTCTGGCGCTACAAAGACCTCCTCCCCGTCGCCACCCCAAAGGTCGGCTTCCACTCCGGCTTCACCCCGCTGAAGAAAGCCGACCGCCTCGCCAAGGAACTGGGCTGCAGGAACCTCTATATCAAGGACGATTCCTGCAACTATCCGACCTATTCCTATAAAGAGCGCGTCGTCTCCGTCGCCATCTCCAAGGCCATCGAGTTCGGCTTCGACACCGTCGGCTGTGCCTCCACCGGCAACCTCGCCAACTCCGTCGCTGCCCACGCCGCCCAGGCCGGCCTCAAGTGCTACGTCATGATCCCCCACGACCTCGAGCAGGGCAAAGTCCTCGGCTCCCTGATCTTCGGCCCCACCATGGTCCGCATCCGCGGCACCTACGACGACGTCAATCGCCTCTGCACCGAGATCGCCGACAAGTACGGCTGGGCCATCGTCAACGTCAACCTCCGTCCCTACTACACCGAAGGCGCCAAGACCTACGGCTTCGAGATCGCCGAACAACTCGGCTGGCAACTCCCCCAGCACACCGTCGTCCCCACCGCCGGCGGCACCATCCTCCCCAAGATCTACAAGGCCTACCAGGAACTGATCCAGCTAGGACTAGTGGAAGACAACAAGCCCAAAATCTATTCCGCCCAGGCCGCCGGCTGCAACCCCGTCGTCAAAGCCATACATAAAGGCATCGACATCATCGAGCCCCAGAAGCCCAACACGATCGCCAAGAGCATCGCCATCGGTAACCCCGCTGACGGTTATTACGTCTATAACGCCGTCAAAGACTCCGGCGGCTGGGGCGAATCCGCCACCGACCGCGAGATCGTCGATGCCATCAAGCTCCTCGCCAAGACCGAAGGCGTCTGGACCGAACCTGCCGGCGGCACCACCCTCGCCGCCGCCATCAAGCTGATCGACCAAGGCCGCATCCCCAAGGACGACACGATCGTCATCAGCATCACCGGCAACGGCCTCAAAACTCAGGAAGTCGTCGTCGATGAACTGACCCCCCCGCGCGTCATCGAAGCCAAGCTGACCGAGTTCGACCAGCTCTTGGTAGAAAATCAAGCAACTGCAGTTAAGCGAGAAGCCCTGACTGCGGTATAATCTGCACAGGACTCCAGCACCCCGTTTAGCGGTTGCACCGCCTGCTCTGAGTAAGTCGAAGTGCAGGTGCCCTATTTTCGCGGAGGTATTGATGCCAGCTTCGCGCTACCTGATCGCATTGCTCGGGACCGTTTGCCTCGCCGGCGTCACCCGCCCCGCCGCGTTCGCCGAAGACGCCCCCAAGCCCGCCGTCGCGCCCAAACCGCCCGCCCCGCCGGTCAAACCCAAAGGCCCCGGCGTCGCACCCGCCGTCGCCGCCCTTCAGAAGGAATACCAAGCCTACCTGAAAGACCCCAAAGCCAATCGCATCCGCGTGAAGAGCGATTACTTCACCGAGCATCCCACTCCCGAAGCCACCCCCGAGGTCATCGTCAAAGCCCTGGAAACCAGCGTCAGCGGCGGCGCGGGAACCGAGGCGTACGTCAAGTGGCAACTGCTCTCAGCCATCCCCGGCAAGTTCCCCGACGAACTCCTCAAGCGCGCGATCAACGTTTATCACCGCGCCCCCATGCCCTCCGAGCACCCGGGAATGGACCACAAGGGGCTCAAGAAAATCATCCACGGAATCAAGAAGGACTAAATCCCCCAGAGTCAGAAACAGTTCGACGAAGCCGTCGCCCAGTTCCGCGACGGCAACGAGGTCTTCCTGAGTTACCGCGACGAGCTCTACTCGCGCCTGCCGGTCAAGCTCGATGCGATCTACGCCGGCCTCGAAGACGTCGAAGAACGCGCCGGCCACGGCTTGAATGCCAACGCGATCTTCGATAACGTCGCCGCCGCCATCCGGAGTTGGTCCATCACCGAGGCCAAGGCCGACCAGGTCAGCGCCGTCGCCAACATCGTGCTCAACATCAAGAACGCCCTCGCCCGCGAGGAGAACAAGCCCTACACGAAGATCGTCGAAGAAAAAGGCATCAAGTGGAAATCGACGGAATATTCCGGCGTCGCCCCCAAGAAGATCGACGGCCTGATCACGTTCCTCGAAAACAACGCCGCCGGCAGCAACGCCGGTGGACTCAAATTCAAAGACCCCCCGAATAAAACCAATTAGCCCCGCGTAAACACACGCGGGGGAACCGTCAAAGACCAACCCTCAACACTCCCAAAGAGAGCAACAGAGACTTCAAATGCCCGTCAAGATCCGAATCCCCTCCCCCCTGCGCAACTTCACCAACGGCGTAGACATCGTCGAAGTCACCGGCGGCAGCGTCGCCCAGGCCCTCGACCAGCTCAAGGACAAGGCCAAAGGCATCGAGACCCGCCTCTTTAAAGCCCCCAACCAGCTCAATCGCTACGTCAACATCTACAAAAACGAGGAAGACATCCGCTTCCTCCAGAACCTAGAAACCCAGGTCGCCGACGGCGACGAACTAAGCATCGTCCCCGCCATCGCCGGCGGCGCGAATCTCTAACCGAATGCCCACGGAGCTTGCTCCGTGGGTTTTACACCATGCCCATCTCCAAACGCTGCTGGTTCACCTTCCCCACCCGCTCCCAGGTGGAAAAGCCCATCATCTGGCAAATGTCACAGAAATTTCCTTCTGTCAGTTTCGACATCCGCCAGGCGTCTGTACAAAATGAGATCGGCATCATGGCCGTCCTCCTCATCGGCGAAGCCGACCAGGTCCAGGGAGCCATCGATTTCCTCCGCTCAAGCGGCGTCACGGTCGAACCGATAGAAAAGAGCGTCGTAGAAGGTTAAGCAGGGGACCCCTCCTTCTCGCCCACTCATCCGCTAGAGGCACACCGTAGTCGCTTCGCGGTTTCCGCCCGTATAAGGGTGTTTGCCCATCAAAATCAGAGGTATCTCTGGTTTTCGCGCAACGCGGATTTTCCCGCAGCGCACCCGCATTTACGTTTTTTCCGATTTCTCCCCAGGAGAGATCACCAGTACACTTTTCGGAACTTATGTCAGATCAATTGCAGAACAGAATCATCGAGCACCTCAAGTCCTCCAAGTATCGCCCCCAGCAGCCGCAAAAGCTGGCCCGCGACCTCGACGTCGATCAGGACGCCAGCTACCACGAATTTCGCGACGCCCTCCGCGACCTCATGCACCAGGGCCGCGTCTGCCTCGGCGCAGGCGGCAACATCGTCCTCCCCAGCGAGCAACCCGCCCGCGACGAGTTCGTCGGCACCTACCGCGCCAAGAAGGGCGGTTTCGGGTTCGTCGTCCCCACCGATCCCACCGCCCATGAAGACCTCTACGTCCCCAAGGGCGCCAACGAAGGCGCCATCAGCGGCGACATCGTCCGCGCCCGCATTACCAACCGCCGCCAGGGCGAGGGTAAAACCCTCTGCGAAGGCCGCATCGTCGAGATCATCGAGCGCGGTCAGAAGCGCTTCGTCGGCACGCTCATCAAGCAGGGGATCAACTGGCTCGTCCTCCCCGACGGCAACAGCCTCACCGCCCCCATCCTCGCCCCCGACGCCGGCTCGCGCCACATCAAGCCCGGCACCAAGGTCGTCATCGAGCTCACCACCTACCCCGAAAACGACGAGCCCGCCCAAGGCGTCATCACCGAAGTCCTAGGCCAGGCCGGTGAAAAAGATGTCGATCTCAAAGGCGTCATAGTCCAGCACAACCTCCCCGAAGAATTCCCCGAGCAGGTCCTCGCCCAGGCCCGCCGCTCCGTCGACTCATTCAATCCCGAAGAAGAGCGCAGCCGCCGCCTCGATCTCACCGGCCACCTCGTCTGCACCATCGACCCCGACGACGCCAAGGACTACGACGACGCCATCTCCCTCCGCCAACTCGAATCCGGCGAATGGGAACTAGGCGTTCACATCGCCGACGTCTCCCACTTCGTCCCCAAAGGCACCCCGCTCGACGAAGAGGCCGCCAAGCGCGGCAACAGCGTCTACTTCCCCGGCTTCGTCATCCCCATGCTCCCCGAGATCCTCTCCAACGGCGTCTGCTCTCTCCAGGAAGGCGTGCCGAGACTCTGCAAATCCGCCTTCATCCGCTACAACGACAAGGCCGAACCCGTCGGCACCAAGTTCGCCAACACCATCATCCAATCCGCCAAGCGCCTCCGCTACCGCGAAGCCCAGGCCATCATCGAAGGCGCAGACATCATCCCCCACCCCGAGGGCGCCCGCACCCTCGCCGACTACGATCCCAAAGTCGTCGAGCTCGTAGGCCAGATGAACGACCTCGCCAAGCGCCTGCAAAAGCGCCGCCACCAGCAAGGCCAGATTGTCCTCGAACTGCCGGTGATGGAACTGAAATTAGACGAAGAAGGAAAAGTCATCGGCGCGGAGCCCGAAGACACCAGCTTCACCCACACCCTCATCGAGATGTTCATGGTCGAAGCCAACGAGGCCGTCGCCCGCCTCCTCGATCACTCGCACGTCCCCTTCCTCCGCCGCACCCACCCCGAACCCGAACCCCAGGGCACCGAGCGTCTGCGCCACTTCGTCGAAGTCGCCGGCTACAAGCTCCCCAAGGACCTCGACCGCAAAGCCCTCCAGACGCTCCTCGCCAGCGTCAAGGGCAAACCCGAATCCTTCGCCATCAACCTCGCCGTCCTCAAAAGCCTCACCCGCGCCGAGTACTCCCCCGAAAACATCGGCCACTTCGCCTTGGCCAGCAAGCACTACGCCCACTTCACCAGCCCCATCCGCCGCTACGCCGACCTCACCATCCACCGCCTACTTGACGCCTATTTCGCCGCCCGGGCCAATAAGCCCGAGGCCCGCAAAGGCAAGTCGCGCGGCCAGGGCGATGGCGACGGCCAGCCCAGCCAGCGCCCCAAGCGCCTGGCGTTCGAAGACATCCTATCCTTCGAAGACCTCGTCCAGCTCGGCAAGCACATCAGCTTCACCGAGCGCCGCGCCGCCGACGCCGAGCGCGAGCTCAGACAGGTCAAGGTCCTCGAGCTCCTCAAGCAACACCTCGGCGAAGAGTTCGCAGGCGTCATCACCGGCATCACCAACTTCGGCATCTTCGTCCAGATCCGCCAGTACCTCATCGATGGCCTGATCCGCTACGAAGACTTAGGCGACGACTGGTGGAACGTCGACGAACGCGCCGGCAAAGTCGTAGGCCAGCGCACCGGCACCCGCATCGGCATCGGCGACGAAGCCAAGGTCGTCATCACCAACGTCGACATCCCCCGCCGCGAGCTCAACCTCGCCATCAGAGAGCTCAAAGGCAATCGCTCCCTCCCCGGCAAAGCCGCCGCCCCCACCGGCCGAGGCCGCGCCGTCAAATCCAAACAACCCGTAAGAAAAGGCAAACCCCCCGCCGCCACCCGCGCCGCCGCCAGCACCGGACGTCGCAGTGGCGCCACGAAGGGCCGCAACAAGCGCAAACGCTGACAAAGAAAAAGGGAAGAATCACGCCGGGGCAGAGCGCCCGATGCGACAGCATCGAAAGCGCCGCCCCGGATTCTTCATTTGAACCCGAGTAGCTTCTGTCCTTGCCTTTACGTCATTCGCAATTCACGTTGGGAATGCGCGACCACCTTCAAACCGTGCCAGATCCTCCGGACAATTCCACTTAACCCAACCCCCCTCCCCCCACGCCTCCGGTGCCGCAAAAACCCCCAGCCCCTCTTCCGCCCCCACCGAATGCACCGACCGCCTCCCCCCCGCGAGCCGTCGCTCCACCATCCCCCGCGCGCGAGCCCGAATCACAAGCGGGAACGGCTCCACCCGCTCTACGCCCTCAATCACCCGCGAAACCATCGCCCCCTCCCCCGAGCCAAGCCGCTCCACCAACCACTCGATCTGCTCCCGCCCCACCCCCGGCATATCCACAGTAACCACCGCCACCACCCCCGTCCGGGCCCCGGCCAGCGCCGTCAAACCCCCCCGCAACGGCCCCTGATCTCCCACCGCATCCGTCACCTCCGCGTCAACGAACTCCCCCTCCACCGGCCGCCCAGACCCC
>JAQGHM010000196.1 GCA_028291615.1 Phycisphaerales bacterium
GATCGATGGCGAGATCGATGACGCCGATTGTTTCGCGCTCGATGCACACCTGGCTGAATGTGCGGGGTGCCGGGCGGTGGCTGAGGCGCTGGCGGGGCAGGATGTGGAATTGGATCGCGCGTTTGGCGAGCGTCGTTTGGCGGCGACGGCGCTGGCGGAGCGCGTCATTTTGAAATTGGATCTGCCGCCGCGGGTGGGATTGAATGTTGGCGCGTTGAAGAGTCGGTCATGGTGGGCGACTTGGGGCAAGCCGTTGGTTGCGGCGGCGGCGGGGTTTGGGCTGGCGATCCTGGTGACGCGGCCGTGGCGTGTAACGAATACGCCGACGGCCGTCGGACCGACCCCACATCCAAGTACGGGCGCTTCAGTCGTTGCGGCGAGGCCTGCGACTCAATCGGTTGGCCAACTCGCGCTGGCGACGGGCGCGGTTTTCGTCTGTCCGTCGGATTCGCAGCAGTGGCGGCCGCTGGAAAGCGGGGGGACGGTTGAAGTGGGGATGAAGGTGCGCACGGGGCCGAAGGTGCGATGCGAATTCAAGCTGGCGGACGGCTCGGAGGTGCGGCTGAACGCTGATACCGAGGTGATGCTGCCTGCGGCGCGGCGCGTGGAGGTGGCGGCGGGGCAGGTGTTTTCCAGCGTGCATAAGCAGAGCGACGGCGCACCGTTCGTCGTGAACGCCGCGGCAGCGCAGACGACGATGACGGCGCTGGGGACTGCATTTGACGTCACGTGTCAGTCGGGCAGCGCGACGCTCACGGTTGTCGAAGGATCGGTGAAGGTTGAATCGGCGGGCAATGAAAATGTCATCGCCGGCGGTGAGTCGCTGACCATCTCCGGCGGGCAGTTCGGTGACAAGAAGCAAGTCGATAACCTGATGCGGGCGACGCAGTGGGTCGATGAGATCCTGGTGCTGAAGGGGCGCGACAATCCGGAATTGGCGCGGCGCATCGACGACATCTTCGCCCAGCTTGGGCATGAGAAGATGTGGTATTTGCAGGCGCAGGAGGTGCGGCGGCTGGGCGACCATTGCGTGGCTCCGCTGACCCGCTACATCCAATCCGATCGGAGTAAAACCCCCGACGAGCAGATGAAGCGTCGGGAAGCGGCGCGGATCATCGGTGACGTTGCGACGACGTGGGCGATCCCCGAACTGATCAACCTGCTGGCGGATGCGGACGGGGACGTTCGTTACTCGGCGGCGGTGGCGCTGCAACGGCTGACCGGGCAAAGCTTGGGGCGGCGGCCGGAGCAGTGGCGCGACCAGACGTGGCTGACGTGCGAGCCGTCGATCAATCAGTGGCATGGGTGGTGGGCGCAGAATAAGGGGAAGTTTCCGGGTGTTGATCCGGATGCGGTTAAGCCGGTTGAAGTTGTGAAGAAAGAGGTGGTGACGCCCAAGGGGAAGGGGTGATTTACCTGCGGGGGGATCCGGGACGGCGCTTGGTCGCGTAGCTCCCGGCGCTCTGTCCCGGCGTGGTTTAGCTATTGTGCAACTGTTGCTCTGGCGTTTCCGAAGGTTCCGTTTTCTGCGGCGCGGAGGGCTTCGTAGCGGGCTTGGACCAGTTTGCCGCCGAAGGCTGGGAGGTTGGCTTCGAGGGCTACGGTCTCGGCGACGTAGAGGAATCGCTGGCACTTGACCCATTTGCGTTCGAGATCGAAGGATTTCTGGGATTGCTCGTCGGCCTTTTGCACCAGTTCGTCCCACTTCTTGTAGCCCGGCGATGACTCGATCACCTTGATGATTTCGTTGGGTTCGTTGGCAAGGGCCGCGATCGCGAGCGGGTGATAGGGGCTGCTCATCTCGGGCCAGCGTGCGATGACGCGGCCGCGGATGGCATTGCGGAGGTTGTCTCGTTCATTCGGCGTGGCAGCAGCGCCGCCACCACCGCCGCCCGGGCCGGGACGCCGCGCCGGGCGCGGGTCTATCGCTTTTCGTTGCTTGTCGATCGAATCGGCCAGCGTGCGGGCGGCAGCGGCGCGGTCGTCGCCTTTCAGGTCGAGCTGCTTCGACAGGCTTTCGAGCACCGCGCGGCGGTCGGGCGTGGCCAGTTTGAGGAGTTGCGCGAACGGCGTGGACGACGTCACGATCTCCTTCACCTTCGGATCCTTGGTCTTGCTGAACTGGCGGAGCAGGACGTCGCTGGTGGTCATCGGGATGTCGATCGTGTCGCTGGTCAGCAGGACAAAGGCGTGCGCCTCGGCCATGGACGTGCGGCCGTCGTGGTCGTAGTCGGGCGCGGGGACTGCCTGCCCGGTGCGGGTGCGGCCGGAGAGGGCGGCGAAGAAATAGGTGGTATAGTCCTTGTAGTTATCCTCGGCGGTGTCCGGGGTACAACCGGCGGCGAGGCGGTCGGACCAGGTCGCGAAGAAACCGCAGCGCGTCTGCTCGGCGAGCACGGGGCCGACGTCAGCGCCCTTGAAGATCACGTCGCCGAACCCGCCGGAGTGGCACTGCACCATGAAGAGCACGACCTGCACCTTGGGGTTTAACTTGTCGAGCAGGGGGACGAATTCCTTGACGGTCATGCCGCCGTCGAGCCAGAGGTCCATGGTGGTGTTGCGCGGCGCCTGCCGCGTGCCGCCGCCGCCGTGACCGGTGAAGTAGATGAAGAGGCGATCGGCATCAGCCAGGCGCGCGCCGGTCGTGGTGAACCACTGGTTGAGCGAGTTGCGGTTGGCGGCGCCCTTGACATCCGGCAGGTCGTGCGGGCGATAGCTCTGGTAGATCTCATCTTCGCCGCGGTCGAGCAGGCGCGCCAGCAGCAGATTGGCGCGCGGGGGGTCGGTCTTGGGATCGAGATATTGCAGGTCGCGCTGTTTCTCATTGCCGCAGGCAAAGTAGACGTCGTGGGGCGCGTCGGCGAGGCCGCAATCCGCGAGCGTGTGGCGGAAGAAGACGACGTTGCGCTCGAGGGAAAGCTGGTTGTTGCGCGGCGAGCCGCCGCCGCCGATGGTGAGGAAATGATCCTCTCCGCCGCGCGATGGGAGGGTCAGCAGCAGCAGCACGGTCAACGCGACGAAGCGGCTCATGGGTTCTCCCAACGCAGAAGGATCGCGGGCGCATTTGGCGCACCGATCCTACCCGCGCGGCGGGGGGCGAACCAGCATATGGCTTAAACGCGCCGCGTCCGACGCCGCGCACAGCCGATCAGCGCCAGCCCGATCAGGGCGAGGCCGCCGGGCTCTGGGGCGTTGATCGCATAGACGATGCCGCCGGCGCCGTTGGAGGGGGTGTTGGTGACCAGGGCGTAGAGCTCGCCGGCGTCGTCCTGGCCAAAGCCGTGGACGGTCAGTCCGTTAGGGAGGACGCCGTTAGCGAATTGCGGGAGCTGGAACTCGTTGATCAGGCCCGTGGTAAGGTCGGCATAGAAGAGGCGGCCGTCGGCGCGCGTCGGGGCGGCGCGCAGGGCGAGGTCACCAAAGACGTATTTGCCGAACAGCTCGGGGATCTTGCTTCCGCGGTAGACGAAACCGCCGGTGATCGAGATGCCGTCGGTGTGGTCGTACTCGAGCGTGCCGAGCGGGCCGGAGATTGGGTCGATCAATCCGGCGGGGCTGCCGGGGCTGCGATTGCCCGGCGCGGCGCCGATGGTGCCGTTGCTGCGGTCGAAGAGGAAATCGCCTTCCTTCATCGCCCAGCCGTAGTTGCCGCCCTTCACGATGCGGTCAATCTCTTCGATGTTGTTCTGTCCGACGTCCGCGACGATCAGTTGCCCGTTGGCGCGGTCGAAGGCGAAGCGGTAAGGATTGCGCAAACCGTAGGCGTAGACCTCCGGCACCTGGCCTGCGCCCTGGTAGGGGTTGTCGGTGGGAATGCGGTATTGGCCGTTGGTGCTAACGGGATTGGGGTTTCCCGCGTTCAGCGTCGGATTGATCGGGTCGATGCGGAGCATTTTGCCGAGCGGGGTGCTCAGGTTCTGCGCGTTGCCGCCGGGCTCGATATGGCTGGCGCCGGCATCGTTGGCGTTGCCGCCGTCGCCGGTGCCGAGGTAGAGGTATTTGTCCGGCCCAAAGGCGAGGGTGCCGCCGTTGTGGTTGTTGGCGTTTTTGCCGAAGGAGATCAGCTCGCGGCGGGAGGCGGGATCGACCACGTTGGGATCCGTCGCCGACATTTTCCATTCGGAGATCAGGTTCTTATAGCCTTGCGTTGCGCCGTTGGGCGCGGCATAGGTCGGGGAAGTGGAGGCGGGAATCAGCTCGCTGGTGTAGGTGTAGAGCGTGCGATAGCCGAGCGTTCCCTGGTTGTTGAAATCCGGATGGAACGCGAGACCGAGGAAGCCGCGCTCGTCGTTGGCATTGGACGCGATCAGCGGCGGCTGCACTTTGGTTGTGAGGTCCAAAGCCGATCCGGGAAGCAGCGTGCCATTCTGGATAATCCGCAGCAACCCGTTCTGCTCGACGACAAAGAGGCGGCTGGGATCGCCCGGCGGGCTGATCGCGTAATCCGGCGCCGACATGCCGGTAGCCGTGGCCTGAAGGGTAATGGCGATGCTGCCGCGCTGGATCGCAGGGACGTAAGGCCCCGCTCCGACGCGCGGCCCGAGCGTTGCCAATACGAGAAATGCGCCCGCAATAAACCGTTGTTTGGATGACATGCCCTCAGCCTCCTCAGGTAGTCTAATAGCACGGAAGTCTGGCCGCCGCCCGCCTATTCCCACAAAATCCCACGGATCGACAGAATTCTTTTTTTCACGGCGCGCGAAAGAGCCCGCGGACGTTTGCGCGTCCGCGGGCCCGGTCAAAAGCGAGGGATCCCCGCGACCTCTCCCAACCGGGAAAGATCGGCCCGCCGTCAGAAGGGGATATCCGCTTCCTTGAACTGCGTCTGTTCGCCGAAGGGTTGTTGCGGCTTGCCGCGAGCGGCGCGCTCGGGGAGGTTTGCGCCTTCCCAGTTGCCGCGCGGCACGCCCCGCTCGTCGCGGGCACCGCCGCCGGCTGGCACGCCCGCAGCAGGTTGGTCTTCACGACCGCCGAGGAACTGGAAGTTGTCCACGACCACGCTCAGCTTCGAGCGCTTACCGTGGCCGTTCTTGTCCTCCCATGAGTCGTACCGCAGACGCCCCTCGATGTAGAGCGACTTGCCCTTCTTGCAATACTTCTGAATCACCTCAGCCTGCCGGCCGAACGCCGCGCAATCCACGAAACAAACCTCTTCGCGGTCCTCGCCCTCCGGGCTCTTGAACTTGCGATTCATCGCAAGGCCGAACTCGGTCACGAGGCTCTGGCTGGGCAACTGCTTGGTCTGCGGATCGCGGGTGAGGTTCCCGATCAAAATGACTTTGTTAACGCTTGGCATTGGATCTATCTCCAAAAAAAATAGTGAATCACGAAGTGCACGAAGATCACGAAGGAAGAGAAATCAGCTTTAGTAAGGTCTTCTTCGTGCACTTCGTGCACTTCGTGGTTAATTCCGCTTTACGCCGCCGCGACATTTCCCGGCAGCCGGTTCTTCACGTACTCGATGCACTTGGTGATCGTCTCGGCGGGCATGTCTTCCCACGTCTCGACCTGGGCCTTGCTCAGCCACTTGTCGACCAGCCCGTCGGGCAGGCGGACGATGTTGAGGAGGTCCTTGATCTCGCGCACCTGCTCGGGCGCCGCCAAGGCCACCTGCTGCGCTTCGCGCTCGAGGATCGAGGCGTCGTAGCGCTTCTTGATCGCATCGTACGACCACTCGAACACGTCCTCGTCGGGGAAGGTGTCGATACGCGTCTTGGCGACGCGGGCCATGCGGCGCTTGCCCTTCTTGCCCAGCTCGACGACCAGGTCGAACCAGTAGTCAAGCTGCCGCCAGCCGTCGAACGTGTAACCAATCTTGGCCAGGTTCGCGCCGTACTCGGTCTTGGCGTGGGCGGTCACGATCACATTCATGTCGAGGTTCATGATCAGGTTGGCGAGCCGCTTCATCGTCTTATTGGCTGCGCCGTAATGGCGGCCAAAATCCGCCCCGACCTGCACCTCGCACTTGTCGAGCAGGTCGTTGTAGACCGGCGTGATCGGGTCGATGACCAGGGTGCGGAAATCGTGCTTTTCCGTCAGCAGCGACTTCACTTCCTGAACCACCTCATTGATGTCGGTGGTTTGGAAGACGACCGACCCGCTCTGGGTGATGAGCTTGTCGTAGTTCTCCGTCCCGCGCTCGCCGTCGATGATGTACGAGTTGGGGAACTGGATCGCGGCGGTGGTTTTACCGACCCCCGCCGGGCCGAACATGAACATCTTGAGGCGTTTAACAACCGCCTCGGGCTTCCGTGCACGTAGCATGGATCTATCTCCATATTCCCGGTGTATTTTAAGAGGCCAAACGTCCGCACCGGGCTCGATCCGTCTTGCCTTGGAGCCATTTCTATTAGGTATACGTTAGGTTATCGGACTTGTTTTGGAAAGGTTAAATTTTTTATTTTTTAGCGGGCATAACTGTGGCCAGTTCATTCTTCTTGTTTCTTGCGAAAGGTGAATTGTGGCCACTCCATGGTCGTTAGAAGCGGATTTTCTTCAGGCCTGCAACTGCGAATACGGCTGCCCGTGCGAGTTCGAAGCGCCGCCGAGTCATGGCAAGTGCGAGGGCGTCGGCGTCTGGCACATCATCAAGGGTCGGTACGGCGACGCGAACCTTGATGGCCTTACCTTCGGGTTCGCCGCCACTTGGCCCGGCGCGCTGCATTTGGGTGGCGGCACGGGGGGTTTCGTCATCGACTCCGCCGCCAACCCGCAGCAGCGCGAGGCGATCACGAAGATCGCCAGCGGCGAAGCCGGTAGGATGCCGTTCGAAGTCATCCGCATGACCTTCAGCAAGCTGCTCGCGCCCGCGTTCGCGCCGGCGACGTTCCCCGCCAACGGCACGAGCAGCAGCGCCAGCCTGGGCGCGGCCATCATTGTCGCGGTCGAGCCGATCAAGAACCCGGTCAATGGCCAACCTGAGAAGTTGCGCGTCGAGCATGAGACCGGCTTCATGTTCAAATCTGCCGACGTGGTTTCGGGGAAGGAATGTCGCGTCAACTACGGCGGCCTCAATTACTCCTACCCGAACAAGGCCGCGTTCGTCTCACGGGTTCAATACCACAACTGATTCGATGACCGCCGCCCATGTCGATTTCCCCAGCCTCACGCCGCTGCGCCGCGACCGCGCGGTGATTCTTGCCGCGCTGGCGCTGGTTACCGCGCTCGCCTGGGGCTATCTGGTCTATGACGCCGGCCGCATGACCGCCGGGGCATGCGAGATGTGCATGCCGCTCGCGCACGCCTGGTCGGCGCGCGAATTGACGCTCGTCTTCCTGATGTGGACGATCATGATGATCGGCATGATGACGCCCAGCGTGGCGCCTGCGGTGCTGCTCTTCGCGCGGCTCAATCGACAGCGCCGCGCTGACGATCGGCCATTCGTTCCCACCTTTGCGTTTCTCAGCGGTTACCTGCTTGTGTGGGCGCTTTTCAGCGTCGTTGTCACGCTGCTGCAAGCGTGGCTGCATCGCGCGGCTCTGCTCTCGCCGGCGATGGTTTCGCGCAGTCCACTCCTGGGCGGCCCGCTGCTAATCGCCGCGGGGATCTTCCAATGGTTGCCGATCAAGCAGACGTGCCTGCGGCACTGTCGCTCTCCGCTGGAACTGTTTCTCACGCGCTGGCGCGAGGAGGTGACTGGCGCGATCCGCATGGGGTTTGATCATGGGCTGCATTGCGCGACGTGCTGCTGGTTGCTGATGGCGCTGCTTTTTGTCGCCGGCGTGATGAACCTGATCTGGATCGCCGCGATTACACTCTTCGTCCTGCTGGAGAAGCTCAGTCCCACCCCGTGGATGTCGCGGCTGACGCGAATGGCGCTCGTTGCTGCCGGTATAATGATGATGATCCGGTAAGCTGGGTCATTATCGTGTCCGGTGATCGTCTTCAACTCGATTACGCTCCGCCCCCGCCGGGGCGACGGTGGCGGCTGCGCCGCTGGTTGATTATTGCAGCTTGCGGGGTGGCCCTGTGGGGGCTGGCGACGCATGGCCCGGACGCGGTTCAGCGGATGCGGCTGCTCTGGGTGCAGGGGCGTTGTGCGCGGTTTGATTTTCCTGCCGGCACTGTGATTCTTGATAGCGACCCAGCGTCCCGGGAGAGGCTGCTTGCCAATCCCGACGATTACGTGGCGCTGGACGATTCGCAGGTCTGGCCGGTGACCGGGGTTGGCCGCCGCGAGCCGGGGTGCTGGGCCTCGTTGAAAGATATCCTCTTTGCGGGCCGGACTTTCTGGCCGCCGGGGCCTACCGCTCCCAAGGCGATGGTGCATCGGTTGCGAAGCGCGAATGGGCTGGAACGGCTGGTGGCGATCATCGTCGCGCCCTCCGCGCCGATTGCGCCGACCGCCAGCCCGGTTTATCCGAGCCCGGGGATTGGCCTGGTGGCCGCCATCGTTCAGCCGGGGACGTGGGATGTGCCGCCGCGGTGGGATGGCAATAGTGCGTTCCTGCGCGCGGGATTTGAGACGGCGCGGCGGCTTCGGTTTTTTGCGGCGCAGCTCGACCCTCAGGATGCGAGTCGATTCAGTATTGTTTACGAGATGGATGGCCGCGCGGGTACGGTGGATGGAAAGCTTGAGGATGACGGGAACGTTTCGCTGAAGGTTCGCGATGGACCTGCGAAGGGGAATTAGGCGGTGGCGGCGGCGCCGCCGCACTTTGGACAAGATCCGCCCACCAACTCGCGCCCGCAGCGCAAGCAACGTCCTTCGCGCGAGCGCCGGGCGATGACGCGGCGTCGGTCTACCCAGCGATAGGGGAGGATGACCAGCACCATCGCCAGCAGCCAGTAGGGGATCGTGAAGTAACGGTACGGCAGGCGCAGGGGGAGTGAGACACCCTGGCCTTCCAGCGCGGTCTGGGTCTTGGACGCGCCGCCGCCCAGGCCGTGGCGAGCCGCCTCGACGACTAACCGTTTCGCTCCCGTGCTGGGCGGCGCGTTGACCGGTTCGCTCCAAGCCTCCCATTCTTCGCCGAGCAGCGGGTTGGCGATCGAGACGTACGTCACCCTGCCCTTATAGGAGATGAATCCGGTACTGCGGCCGCGCACGTTGCCATCCAGGGTTTCTCCTTCGCCGACCGCGGTGGCGACGAGCGGCGCGCTGTCGCCGAAGTGCAGGATGCCCTCGTAGCGGAGGTAACTGCGCACCCAGAAGAAGGTCACGAGGACCAGCAGGAGCAGCGACAACGCGGTCAGAATGGGGCGAAAAATTCGCATGGTTCGACCGGCGATCTTACCACGCAATGCGCGCGCTCGCGCGGTCGCCGAAGCTTTGTGAAATCTGTCACGACCCGACTTGCAAACCCCTACCCCCCTCCATAAACTCTCCGCCTGGTTATGGCAGGCTTTCTCGCAATTTTCTCGCAAGGTTTGCCTCGCGCGATCGCGCTGGCGCAGGGCTCGGCGGGGCCTGTCGAGAACGCCCTTTCGCCCGTGCTGATCCTGGTCCTCTGCGTCGTCGCGGGCATCGGAACGCTGATGCTCCTGCCGGGTCGGCGAGAGGACGTTTTCCGTAATATCGGCGCGGTGGTCCTGCTGGCGGCGGGGCTGATCTTCGCGGCGGTGCTGATCCACTACGTGGGCTCGCAGGGGCGCGGGGGGATGAGCATCTACTTCTGGCTGTTCTCGATCATTTCGATCGTTGGCGCGGTGCGGGTGATCACCCATCGGCGGCCGGTTTACTCGGCGCTTTACTTCGTGCTCTCGGTACTGGCGACGGCGGGGTTGTTCATCCTGCTGTGGGCGGAGTTCATGGCCGCGGCGCTGGTGATCATCTACGCCGGGGCCATCCTGGTGACGTATGTATTCGTGATCATGCTGGCGACGCACTCGGCGGCGCCGGGTGAAAAAGAGGGGAGCGAAATGGGGGGGCTGAACGAGTACGACGCGGTCAGCCGCGAGCCGCTTTTCGCGTGCGCGACGGGGTTCACGCTGATGGGGGTGTTGCTATTCGTGATTTTCGATCGTGCGCCCGCGGGCGGCGGGGCGGTTTCTGCGGCGGTGATGTCGCATCCCGTGAGCTCGCCGGGCAGCGTGCAAGCGATCGGCGAATACCTGTTTAACAACCAACTGGTCAACCTGGAACTGGCGGGTTTGATCCTGACCATCGCCATGGTCGGTGCGATCCTCATCGCCCGGCGGCGGGTGGTTGGCGGCGTCGAAACCAGCGAGACCCCCGAAGTAACGCTCGGCCCGGCGACGCCGGTGGATGACAACCCGCACAGCATCCCCGTCTACGGCACGGACAATCCGCGGGCGAAAGCTTATCCAGAGACCTAACAACACGTGGACCCACTCGCCCTGCAACATTATCTGGCTGTCGGAGCGATCCTCTTCGTGATCGGATTGATCGGTTTCGTCACGAGGCGGAACCTGATCGTGATGTTTCTCTGCACGGAGTTGATGTTCCAGGGCGTGACGATCAACCTGGTGGCGTTCGGGCGTTACCTCAATAACGACCTGGGCGGGCAGGCATTTACGATTTTCGTGCTGGTGATCGCGGCTGCGGAGGCGAGTTTGGCGCTGGGGTTGGTGGTTCTGCTTTTCCGGCAAAAGAACACGCTCGACGCGGACGCGTGGCGAGAGTTGAAAGGATAGGAGAGTAGGCGGCAGGCGGTAGGCAGTAGGCAGAGATAAGAACTCTTCCCACCTGCCTACCGCCTTCTGCCTACTGCCTACTTTGCGAACATGGGCTTTGAAGACTTTGTTGATTATTCCTTTCTGATCCCGCTGCTGCCGCTGATCGGCGCGGTGATCTCGGGGTTTTTTGGGGCCAAGTGGCTGAAGGAACGGTCGCACTGGCCGATCTGGATCGGCGTGGGGGTGAGCGCGTTTTTGTCGATCGGGCTGCTGTTGGCGACGATCGATTACACGCACGCGGGGCACGAGGTGGTCGGGCAGGGATCGCATTGGTTCGATTGGATCAGCGCCGGTCGTTTTCACGCGGAGGCGGGGGCGTGGATCGATCCGCTGACGGCGGTGATGCTGGCGGTGGTTTGCGGGATCGGCTTGCTGATCTGCATCTTCGCGGCGGGGTACATGAAGGGAGAAGAGGGGTACTTCCGGTTCTTCGCCTATCTGGGCCTGTTCATCTTCTCCATGACCTGCCTGGTGATGGGGAGCAACTTCATCATGCTTTACCTGGGGTGGGAGGGCGTGGGGCTCTGCTCGTATTTGCTCATCGGCTACTACTACGAGAAGCCGTCGGCACGGGATGCGGCGAAGAAGGCGTTTCTGGTCAATCGCATTGGTGACTTCGGATTTGGGATCGGCATCCTGCTGATTTTTCTGACGTTCGGCACGGTGAGCTATTTCGGCGCTGGCGCGGGGACGCACACGGGCGTAATCGAGCTGGCGACCATGCCGCTGGACCAACTGGCGAAGATCGCCGGCGTGCGCAGCGACTGGGTGCCGACGGCGCTGCAGTGGATTCCGTTCTGTTTGATGCTGGGGGCGTTTGGTAAATCGGCACAGTTTCCGCTGTATGTTTGGCTGCCGGACGCGATGGAAGGCCCGACGCCGGTGAGCGCGCTCATTCACGCGGCGACGATGGTGACGGCGGGGGTTTACATGATCGCGCGGTGCGGGACGCTCTTCGCGGGAAACCTGGCGGCATTGGAGACGGTCGCGGTGGTGGGAACGTTCACCGCGCTCTTCGCTGCGACGATTGCGCTGCGGCAGTTCGATTTGAAGAAGGTATTTGCCTATTCGACGATCAGCCAGCTTGGGTTCATGTTCGCGGGCGTCGGGTTGCTCGGCTCGGTGCCGGCGGTTTTCCATTTGGTCACGCATGCGTTCTTCAAGGCGCTGTTGTTCCTCGCCAGCGGAGTGGTCATGCACGCGATGCTGGGCGAGCTGGACATGCGGAAGATGTCGGGGCTGAAGCGCGTGTTGCCGAACACGCGCATTCTCATGTTGATTGGGTGTCTCGCCTTGTCCGGGTTTCCATTCTTCTCAGGCTTCTTCTCAAAGGACGAGATCATCGGCGTCGCGTGGGAACATCATCGAAAAATCGCGATCGTGCTGTTGTTTACTGCGTTCCTGACCGCTTACTACACGTTCCGGCTCTATTTCCGCGTCTTTGAAGGACCGGAAGTGATTCCGCCAGCGCCCGCTGGATCTTCACACGGCGTTGTCGGCGGGGACGTTGACGAGCATCTTGCGAGCGGCAGCCATCAGGCCGCCACGGCGGATGACCACGGGGGTCACGGACATCACAATCACGAGCCGTTGGTGATGATCCTGCCGCTGATCGTGCTGGCGATCGGGGCGCTGGGGGCGGGTTTCTTCAACTTCCCGGCCGAACACCTGGGGCGGTTTCTGGGGCATAGTCCGTCGCTGATTCAGACGCGCCACGTCGCGGAGCGGAACGGCATCGTCGCTGACGCGGCGGCCCTGGGGCAGGTTGACGAGGCGGAGTTACGTGCGACTGAGGGGGAACACACGAGCCATACGACGCTGATGGTGATGAGCGGGTTGATCTCGCTGGCGGGCATTGGGCTGGCGTACCAGCTTCACCTGAAGGATCGCGCGGCGGGCGAAGCGTTGCCGCGGCGGTTTGGCGTCCTGGCGAACGTGCTCGAGCACAAATACTGGGTGGATGAGATCTACGACGCTGTGATCGTGCGGCCGCTGTTTCGGCTGGGGCAGTTTTTCTATGCGATCGACCGGATCGTGATCGATGGTCTTGTGTGGCTGGTGGGATTTGTACCGCAGTTGTCGGGGTTCACGCTCAAGCTGACGACGCAGCGCGGGTATCTGCAGGGTTACGCGGGGGCGATGGTGTTTGGGATCGTGGTGATCCTGGTGGTGGTGTTCTGGTAGCGGTCGGAGAGATTCGCGACGCTACTCGCACGGGCGAGACGCCCGTGATACGGCGAAGAGTTTTTCATGAGCTTACTGTCCCTGCTCCTGCCTGAACTGATCCTGATCGTCGCGGCTTCGGGCTTGTTGTTGCTCGGGTTGTCGAACAAGGTCGCGTCGCGGCGGCTGGCGCCGGTTGTGGCGATGCTGGCGCTGATCGTCACGTTTTGCATCCAGATTTACCGCGTCAAGGCGGGCGGCGGGCCCACGCAGCATGACACCTTCGGCGGTATCTCTCGCGACGGCAGCATTTACGGCACGCTGCGCATCGCGGAGTTTGCGCAGTACATCAAGCTGATTTCCCTGGGGATCGGCATACTGCTGACGTTGCTCGCCTGGCCGACCAATGACGATGCCACCGGCAACTCGGCCCTGCACTTCGGTCACGATGCGGGCGAGTTCTTCGCGCTGATGCTGCTGTCGCTGACCGGTCTGCTGCTGGTCGCTGGGGCGAACGACATCATGCTGCTGTTCCTGGGGATCGAGCTGGCGAGCATTCCGACGTACATCATGGTGTCGGTCTCGCGGCCGCTGCCGGTGGCGCAGGAGGCGGGGGTGAAGTACTTCTTCCTCGGCGCGTTCGCAGCGGCGATCATGCTGTTTGGTTTTTCCTACCTGTATGGCACGACGGGCGCGACCAACCTGTACGAGATCATGCTTAACCTGCACCCGAAGGATGCTTCAGGGATCATCGATTGGGGCACACGCATCACGTTGACGCCGTGGCAGTCGCTGGCGGTGCTGATGCTTGTGGCGGGTTTTGCGTTCAAGATGGCGGTGGTGCCGCTGCACTTTTACGTCGGGGACGTTTATCAGGGCGCGGCGACGCCGGTGACGGCGTTCCTGTCGTTCGTGCCCAAGGCGAGCGGGTTCGTGGCGCTGATCAAACTGCTCTTCGCGCTGGGCGGGCCGAACTGGCTTTTGCCCGAGCCGATCGTCCGCGCCAATGGGACGGGCCTGCTCTGGGTGCTGGCGATCCTGACGATGACGGTGGGGAACGTGCTCGGATTGCTGCAATACAACGTGAAGCGCGTGCTGGCGTTCAGCTCGGTGGCGCACAGCGGTTACATGATGGCGGCGCTGGCCGCGCTGGCGACGAGCCAGTTCGTCAGTCCTGCTTCGAACGTGAAGACGACCGGGCTGCAGGCGGTGCTGTTCTACCTCGCGGCATACGGGATCATGAACATCGGCGCGTTTGGTGTGCTGCAACTGCTCTCGGCGCGGGATGGGAAGGACTCGGCTGAGACCTTCGAAGATCTCGCCGGCAAGGGACGACACCACGTCTCGCTGGCGCTGTCGATGGCGGTCTGCTGCTTCAGTTTGACCGGCATCCCGCTGACGGTCGGCTTCATGGGCAAGCTGATGATCATCAAACCCGCGCTGGCGGCGGCGATCGCCAAGACGCCCGTCGGCATGAGCTCGGTGCGCCCGGCGATGACGTGGCTGGTCGTGATCATCATGATCAATGCGGCGATTTCGGCGGCATACTACCTGCGGATCGTCGCGACGCTGTTCCTGCGGAGCGAGGAGCATGCGCATCCGGCGACCGCGCCGCACGCCGCGCCGCATCCGGCGCCGCGACCGCATCCTCGGGGGCACCACTTGGCGGATCATGCGCATCCTGTTGATCCGCTTTTCACTCGGCATACCATGCCGATCCTCCTGGCGGTGATCCTGAGCGTCGCCGGCACTCTCCTGTTTGGCATGATCCCTTCTGCGACCGAATTGCTGGGGAATGGGGTGCAGAGCGCGGCGCGGATCGAGGGGGATATTCCGCAGGCGTTGCCGGGGCTGTCGGATAAGGCTGTTGCCGCGTCGAAGTAGACCCATCTGGCGCGTCTCCTAGTTTTCCTACCTTTTTTGTTCTTGACAGAAGCTTTGGAATAGTCATATTGCCGCTCAATTCCTTCTAATTCTATAGGTTTAACGGGTAAAGGAGATCGTGATGTCGGTGCAGCGAACGTTTTTCATTCTGGCGGCAACGGTGATGGCAGTCCAAGCGGGGGCGCAGGCGGAGCCGCCGGATCTTCGGCAGAAGGTGGAGGCATTGGAGGCGGAGGTTCGGGAGTTGCGGGAGCAGCGGGCGATCACGCCGGTTTACTCCGTTCGCGATGTCGATGCTGTGATTGCAGCGGTGCAGGCGGACGCGAGCGCCCGGACGCCGGGGCTGTCGCGCGGCGGGTCGGCGGGGCATGACGAGAAGGGGTTCTTCATCAAGAGCGATGACGGGAACTTTGCGCTCTATCCCGACCTGTTCGTGCAGTTCCGCGGCGTGGCCAACTATCGCGAGGACGGCAAACGCGGGGACAGCTCGAGCACCGAATCGGGCTTCGAGATGCGGCGGGCGAAGATCGGGTTTTACGGCACGGCCTTCAGCCCGGACTTGACCTTTCGCTTCCTGTGGCAGGACACGGTTACCGGCGGCGCTTTGGCCCTTCAATATGGGTATGCGCAGTACACGTTTGCCCATAACGTCGCGGGCAACGGTGACCTGGCCATTCGGGCGGGGCAATTCAAGAACATCGTTTTCAAGGAAGAGTTCACGCCGGATCGCGCGCAGCTCATGGTTGAGCGGTCGCTGGCCAATGCGCTGCTGGGCGGGGCGGCGCTGGGATCGGAGACGCAGGGCGTGGACCTGCTCTTCATCGGCGCGGAGAACCCGCTGCATGCTGAGCTATTGATCGACGACGGCATCCGGAGCTCGAACACGGATTTCCGGGATAATCAGCCGGTCACCACGGTCGTCGGCGGCGTGAGCACCACGACAAACGTCGCGACGAATTTCGGCGTCGCGGGGCGCGTGGATTACAAGGTCTTTGGAAAGTGGAAGGACGCTGACGACCTGACCGGGACCGCCGGACGTGAGGACCTGCTGGTGATCGGCGGCGGCGTGGACTTCAGCCAGGGAGACAACAACAGCACGGTGCATTACACGGTGGATGCGCAGTATCAGCTTCGTCGCAAGCTGGTGCTGCTGGCGGCGCTGTATGGGAACCAGGTGGACTTGCGGAATACGTCGGGCCCGTCGAACCGGTCGGACTGGGGCGTGCAGGTGGAGGCGGGGTATTTTATTACGCCGGCGCTGCAGGCGATCGCGCGGTATTCGCTGGTGAAGTTCGACAGCAGCTTCAAGACCGGTGGGGAGGATACCTTTCACGAGATCTCCGGCGGCTTGAACTGGTTCTTCGGCAAGGACGGCGAGTTTGGAAATCGGGCGAAGCTGACGATCGACGTAAATTACCTGCCGAACGGATCGCCGGCGCAACCGGGCCTGGATTACCTGGCGAATCCGAACAAGAAGGATGAGGTGGTGGTGCGGACGCAGTTGCAGTTCTCGCTGTGACACGGACGCGCGTGCTGAACCACGCGGCACTGATTTGCCGGCGGAGCGGGACATCGTTGAAGATGGCCCGCTCCGTCCCGTTTTTGTTTGTGGCGGTCGAAGCAATGCGGCCATAGACTTAGTTGCGATGCGCGACCCGTTGAAGTCTGACATCTGCGCGGTTTACCTGCGGGCGGTCGCGGAGCCGGATCGGCTGCGCATCATCCAGTGTCTGCGCAGCGGGCCCAAGTCGGTGGGGGAGATCGCTGAACTTCTGGAAACGGCGTTCGCCAACGTGTCGCACCACTTGAAGTTTCTGCGGTCGGCGCGGCTGGTCACGACGGCGAAGCGCGGCCGGCACGTGATGTATTCCCTGGCGGCGGAATTTGCCCGCCCACAGGCGGGTGGGGGGCTGCTGGACGTGCTGGACTTCGGTTGTTGCCGGATCGAGCTTACGCAGAAACAGGGGAAGGCGGCGGGGGGGGCGAAGCCGGCAACAACCCCTCGACAACGATCAAACGAACGTTAGAGTGTGCAGGCCGTGGAAACGGTGTGCAGTGGCGCTGCGCGTCACCCACCGGATCTGCTGGTCCTCGGCTCGGGAGCACGCGCGATGAAGTTGCTGACGTTCATCATCCTCGGTTGCATTGGCATTGCGGGCTGCAAGGACGGGCCGGGCCCGAACTCGAATAAAAGCGGAGCGTCGGCGCTCAAGATTAACGGATCGACGACGGTGAACCTGCCCGCCGCCGAAGCCGCCGAGATCCTTCGCGCCGAAAAGGGGATGAACATCCAGGTGGATACGCAGGGGGGGAGCTCGGGCGGCATCTCGATGCTGGGCGATGGTCAGGTGCAGATCGGCATGGCCTCGAAGCACATCACCGACGACGACCGGTCGAAATACCCGAAGGTCAAGTTCAACGAGATTCACGTGGGCGAAGACGCGGTCGCGATCATCGTGTCCAGGGATGTCTGGGATGGGGGCGTGCACTCGATCTCCAAGGCGCAGTTGAAGGACATTTACGAGGGGCGGGTCACGAACTGGAAGGAATTGGGTGGGTCGGACCAGCGAATCGCGTTTTTCAACAAAGAGCCGGGGCGCGGGACGTGGGAGGTATTCGCCCATTGGGTTTACGGGAACCCGAAGGCAGCACCGGCGGTGAGCTTCCCTGAAGTAGGCGGGAACGAGGAGACGCGCAACAAGGTCTCCTCGACACGCGGGGCGATGAGCCAACTTTCGAGCTCGTGGGCGGATGGGAAGACCGTCTACGCGCTGGCGATCAAAGGGGACGACGGACAGGTGGTCGAGGCGACCAATGCGAACATCGCCACGCATAAGTATCCAATGAGCCGTGGGCTATTTCTGCTGACCGATGGCGCGCCGAGCGGGGACGCGAAGACGTTCATGGACTTTCTCCTGAGCGATCGCGGGCAGGCGCTGGTGCGCAAGCACGGCTACCTGAGCCTGGACCAACTCAAGGTCAAGGAATGATTGGGAAGATGCGATGAGCGCGACGCGATCCGTTGTTGATATCGCCGACATGCGCCCGACGCGGCGGCGGCGGTCGCTAGGCGCGACGCGGGTGATGAGCTACGGGTTCACGGCCTTTGCGCTTTTCGCGCTGGCATCGATGCTGGTCCTCTTCGTGTGGCAGTCGCTGCCGGTCTGGCGGCACGCGGGGATCGGTTACCTGATCGGCAGGGAATGGTACTTTCGCCGGGATCAGTTTGGCGCGTTGCCGATGTTGTACGGCAGTGCCATGGTGGCGGCGATCGCGCTCCTGCTGGCTGCACCGGTTGGGATTGGGGCGGCGGTATTCACGGCGGAGTATCTGCCGCGCCGCGCGCGGCTGTTATTGAAATTGGTGATCGAATTGCTTGCGGGCGTTCCCTCGGTGGTTTACGGGCTGCTCGGCATCCTGCTGCTGCGGAATTACGTTTATGCCGGACTGCGGGCAGTTGGATTTGATCCGCTCAGTGGTGATTCGCTGTTGACCGCGGGCCTGCTGCTCGCGGTGATGGTGCTGCCGACGATCATGACGCTGGCGGACGATGCGCTGCAAAGCGTGCCGGCGCAGCAGCGCCAGGCGGCGCGGGGGCTTGGGCTGACGCGGGCGCAGACGGTTTTGTCGGTGTCGCTGCCGCAAGCGCGGCGCGGGCTGGTGGCGGCGGTGCTGCTGGGACTTGGGCGCGCGCTGGGCGAGACGATCGCGGTGTTTCTCGTGGTGGGCCGGCAGGACAATCAGTGGCCGGCGAACGTGTTCTCGCTCAAGCCGCTGATTAACGCGGGGCAGACGATCACGAGCAAGCTAGGTGGGGCGGAGACGAATATCGCCTATGGGTCATCGTTGCACTGGGCGGCCATCGTGGGTTTGGGACTGCTGCTGATGGTGGTGGTCGCGGCGGTCACGTTGCTGGGGGCGTGGCTGGAAGCGACGGTGGACACCCATACCAGAATCGTCCCGGCTCACCACCTTATTGAGGTTGCTCTTGTCGCCCTCATTGGCCTTCTCCTAGTACTGCAGCGCAAGGTTCTCCTCGTCAAACTTCTCGATAATTTCATACGACGCAATGGGCGCCGATGGCTCGACGGCGTGGTGTTCGCGGCGGTGACGGCCTGCGCACTGATCACCTGCGGGGTCTTGACGCTGATCGTCGTGGCGATCCTGCTCCGCGGACTTCCGGCCGTGAGTTGGCAGTTTCTGACGGAACAGATTCGGCTGGTGGGGGCTTCAGGTGGGATCTTTTACAACCTGGTCGGCACGTCGATCCTGATCGCTGCGGCCGCTGTGGTGAGCACACCGATCGCTCTGGGGCTGGCGCTGACGCATGGGGTCTACCTGAAGAGCGAGCGGGCGCGGCGCAACCTGGGCCTCCTGCTCTACACGCTGAACGGCGTACCGTCGATCCTGTTCGGCATCTTCGGGCTGATCGTGTTCGTCAAGTTTTTCGGGTGGGGCAAGTCGTGGTTGAGCGGCGGCATTTTGCTGGGATTCATGATCCTGCCCACGGTGACCGTCTCGCTAATCGAGCGGATCAAGGTGCTACCCGCGAAATACGTGGAGGCGGCGTACGGCTTGGGGCTCAGCCAGTCGCAGGTGGTGTGGTCGGTGATCCTGCCGCAGACGTTTGGCGGGCTGATCACCGGGCTGCTGCTGGGCCTGGCGCGGGCGGCGGGTGAGACTGCGCCGATCATGTTCACGGCGACGATCTTTGCCGGTGCGAGCCTGCCGCATGGCGTGAAGGAGAGCCCGGTGCTCTCGTTGCCGTATCATATTTTCATCCTCGCGCAGGATTCGTTCGACCCCGGCGTGGGGGCGAAGGTCTGGGGGACGGCGACGGTGCTGCTTGCACTGGTGTTTATATTGAGTGCGGTGGCGCTTCCGCTGCGGCTGAAGGTGCACGAGGAGGCGCGGAATGTCTGAACGGCTGACGATCGCCCCCTCGCCCGCTTGCAACACGGCAAAGCCGGTGGGCCCGCCGGTGCTGGAGGTGCGCGGCCTGACGGTGACCGCGGGCAAGCGCGTGATCCTGCGCAACGTGAACCTGAGCATCGCCCCGCGGCAGGTTTACGGGCTGATCGGCGCATCGGGGTCAGGCAAGAGCACGCTGCTGAAATGCCTCAATCGGATGATCGATCTGACGCCGGGTTTGGTGGTTGATGGGGACGTTTTGTTTCACGGCCGATCGATCCGGGATGGAACGGTGCGGCCTGACGATCTGCGGGCGAAGATCGGCATGTTGTTTCAACAGCCGGTGGTGTTTCCGAAAAACATTTACCAAAACGTGATCTTCGGCATCCGGCATTTGGGGGTGACGCCTCGCCGAGAGTGGCCGGAGGTGGCCGAGCGTGCGCTGCGCGAAGCCGCGCTGTGGGACGAGGTGAAGGATCGCCTGCGCGAGCCGGCGCTGCGGCTGTCGGTGGGGCAGCAGCAGCGGTTGTGCCTGGCGCGAACGCTGGCGTCGGAGCCGGAGATAATCCTGATGGACGAGCCGACCAGTGCGCTCGATCCACGCTCGACGCAGGCGATCGAAGAACTCATCACGCGCCTCAAGGCGCGGCACAGCATCGTCCTGGTGACGCACAACACGGGGCAGGCCCGACGTGTGGCTGATTGGCTGGCGTGCGTGTGCGTCAACGACGGGGCGGGCGAGGTGATGGAAGACGCCTGCTGCGACGCGCTGCTGGACAACCCGACGTGCCAGTCGGTGATCGAATATCTTCGACACGATGGGAAGTGACCAGTGGCGCTGGAGCGCCAGCCCTTGTCGCATTCGGGATGGTTTCTCGACAATCCTCAAGTGAACGTTAGAGTATCGCCCTTTCGTCGAGAGCCGTGTGATCAAAAGTGCTGGAACCGTTGACGCATCGAGTCATGTCGGCTTTGCGCAATCTTCACAATCGCCTAGCCCGGTCTTCATGGCGGGCTCTACAATTCGCCTCCGTAAACCAACTCGGCGCACGACGGGTCGTCGCGCACATCCGGGTGTTCCGCCCTTTTGGGGAACCAGAACTTTAAGCAACGAGCGGCCTTTCGCGCCGCCTCGGCAAGGAGAATCGAGCATGATCCGACGCCCCCTCACCACCGCGCTGGCCGCGTTCGCCGTGGCCACCGCCGCTTCGGCCGCGTACGCCGGCGACGAACCGTCCCCGCAGCAGTTGCAGGAAGAAGTGAAGCAGCTTCGCGAGGCGGTCAAGGAACTGCAGACCCAGCGGGCCAACCCACCCTTTAACGCTGCCGACGTGGACGCAACCGTGGACAGCGTGCTGCACGACGCCAATCGGCGGACGCAACTCATGGCCACCGATTCCGCGTTTATGGGCGGATGGAACAACGGCTTCAAGATCCAAAGCGCCGACGGAAACTTCGTCCTGCATCCGTGGTTTCAGATGCAGTTCCGAAACGTCACCAACTACCGCCAGGACGCCAAGCAGAACGGCCAGGGGGATGACCTCCAGAACGGCTTCGAATTGCGGCGGATGAAGTTCGGGTTTGACGGCAACGTCTTTTCGCCCGACGTGACCTACCTGTTTCTCTGGGCCACCGATCGTCACGATGGCGTTCCCAAGCTCGAGGACGCGTGGGTGAAGTACAAGTTCGCCGACGGGTTGGCGGTCAAGGCCGGCCAGCTCAAGAACCCGCTGGATCACGAGCAGATCGTCAGCTCGAAGTATCAACTGGCGGCTGAGCGGACGCTGATCGCGGGCGTCTTCGTCAACGGCGATGACTACGTGCAGGGCGTCAGCCTGGTGATGGACAACGGCGGCGCGCTTCGCGGCGAGGTGGCATTCACGGATGGCATCCGCAGTCAGAACCAGAATTTCCAGGACTTCCCGAGCACGACGGCGGGGAACTCACCAACCGCCGACTTCGGCGCGGCGGGCCGCGTTGAGTACAAGCTCATGGGCGACTGGAAGGATTACGAACACTTTACGGCAATGGGCAACAAGACGGACCTGCTGGTGGTGGGCGCCGGCGCCGACTACACCGAGGCGGGCCACACCGGCGCGCTGGTGCACGTCGCCGACGTGCAGTACGCCACGCCGGGCGGGCTAAGCCTCTATGGCGCATATCTTGGGCGTTACACCGCCCGCAATGCGTCGGCCGGCAATGCCGATACCTACGACAGCACGGTGCGCGTTTTCGCCGGTTTCATGCTCAACCCGAAGCTCGAGCCGTTCGCGCAGTATCAGTACATCCACTTTGATTCGGCCGCCGTGTCGGCCGGGACGGAAAATACCGTTCACGACATCACGGTCGGCGTCAACTATTACCTGAAGGGTCAAGCGGCCAAGCTGACGGTGGACGCGTCGTACCTTCCGAACGGCACGCCGGTCAGCGACGACAGCTCGGGCGTGCTGGCGAACAACGGGAAGAACGAAGTGATCATCCGCGCGCAATTCCAATTGCTGCTTTAGTCTTTTCGCAACAGGCGCAAACCTCCTTCCATTCCGCACGGGCCGGTTCTTCGTGAACCGGCCCGTGCTTTTTACTGCGCGTTTCCGTCGCTGATGGTCCGGTAATTCTGGTCGTAAACATCTGCCCGAACGGCGAATACGCACCGACCCTCATCGGGCGCGATAATCGCGTCAAAAACTGTACGAATCCGCCGCGCCGCGTCGAAGTTAGGAGAGATGTCGGCGGCTTCACGCTGACGCGAGAAACTTATGGACGCCCGCGCGCACACGCGCGGCGAGCGTCCGGGAAAGGAAACTGTTCATGACCACGCGACGAACGTTCTCCGCAATTCTGGCAACGGCCCTCGGGTTGTGCGCCACCGCAGCCTGGGCGGACCTGCCCGCAGGCCAATCGCCGGACCTGCAGCAGCAGATCCAACAGCTTCAACAGCAGGTCAAGGACCTGCAGGCCCAGCGCGCCAACCCGACGTTCAGCGCCGGCGACGTCAGCGCCACGGTCGACAGCGTCATTCAAGACTCGGCGCGCCGCAGTCAGTTGCTCACCGATACCGGCGGCTTCATGGGCGGCTGGGCCGACGGCAAGTTCACCATCCGCAGCGAAGATGGCAACTACTCCCTCAACCCCGGGGTCATTTTCCAATTTCGCAACATCACCACGTTCAATGACAACGCCAAGTCGAACGGTGATGCCAACACGGACAATGGATTTGAAGTCCGCCGCCTGCGCTTCATCCTCGAAGGCACGGCCATCACCAAGGATCTTTATTACCGCGTCCAGTGGAACACCAACCGAACCACGGGTACGGTGTTCAACGAGGAGGCCTACGTCCAGTACAAGTTCGCCGACAACTTCGCGATCAAGGTCGGCCAGTACAAGGAATTCATTTACCACGAGCAGACCGTCAGCACGACGCGCCAACTCGCGGTCGACCGCTCCCTGCTCAATGAAGTCTTCAACGGCGGCGAGAGCTACGTCCAGGGCGTTGACCTGCTGTGGGACAACAATTCCAACCTCCACGCCGACATCGCCTTCACCGACGGATACAACAGCTTAAACACCAACTTCCAGGACCCGCCCGCCAACCCGTTTGACTTCGGCATCCATGGCCGCGTCGAGTGGCTGGTCTTCGGGAAGGACTTCAAGGGGTACACTGAGTTGACTGCGATGGGGAGTAAGTCCGGCGATTTCGCCGTGGTCGGCGCTGGCGCCGACTATTCCCAGAACGGTGACATGAGCGTCATCCATCACAACGCCGACGTGCAGTGGAACACCGGCCCGCTCTCGATTTACGCGGCCTACGTCGGCCTTTATACCGACTTCGGAAGCGGCGGCGGGAGCAGCTTCAATTACGGCTTCCTCGCCCAGGCGGGTTATATGATCAACCCCCGGTGGGAGGCCTTCGCCCGCTACGACTGGTTTCACCTCGACAACCAGGCTGCGGGCTCCGAAGACCAGTTCCACGAGATCGTCCTGGGCGTCAACTACTACCTGCACAGCTATAACGCCCGGATCACGCTCGATGCAGGCTGGCTCCCCAATGGCTCGCCCAATAGCCAGACCGGAATCGGCGTCCTGGCGAACAATGGCGACAACGAGTTTTTCATCCGCGGGCAGTTGCAGCTTGTGCTGTAACGCTTCGATCCGGGTCGTCGCCTGAGGCTCTGAGCCGGGCGAGATTAGACCGATCGGTGAATCAAACAGGTGCGGGCCGAAGCAGATCGATGCTTCGGCCCGCTTTCTTTTGCGCTCAGCGACTCGCAACACCAGCGGCGGCGGGCTCGAACATTCCCATCGCCCCCAGCAGGTTGACCTGGGCCTGGTTGTAATGGACAACGGCATCCACGTAACGCAGGCGGGCGCGATCGACTTCGGCCTGCACCTGTAGCACGTCAATCGTGAGCAATGTGCCGGCCTTCAGGTTCGCCTGCGCGAGTTGTAGCGCCTGCTGGGCGGCATCGAGCTGGCGGCGGGCGACGGGGATGAGCTTGGCGTTGGCGCTGCTGTTCTGCTGCGCCGAGACGACGGCGGCGCGCACCTGATCGGTCTGCCGCTGCACGTCCACCGCAGCCGAGCGCTGGTTGGCATCGGCGATCTTCATCTGGCCGAACGTGGAGAGCCCGAAGGCGAAGCTCGCGCCGACGCCCGCCTTCTGCTGCTCGTGCAGGCCGTAGTTTTTCACAGAGCTATCGGTCTGCAGCCCACCGAAGGTATAGCCCGCCTGTAGTTGCGGGCCCAGGCCGCCCCAGATCGTCGTGCCGGTGTCCGCCTCGGCCGAACGAAGCAGCGTGCGGACGGCTTCGAGGTCGGGGCGGTATTGCGCGGCCATCGCGAGCAGTTCTTCAATCGGAATGTCGTCGCGCACGAGCGTGGTCTGCTTTACCGATTCAATGCTGGGAACGAGCGTCACCAGCGGGTCGAGGTGCAGCGTGAGCGTGAGGGCGACCGAGGTCTGGTAGAACCGGTTGAGCGCCAGCACCACGTCCTGTTCCAAGCCGCCGAGGTTCGCTTCGGCGCGGAGCTCGTCGGTCGGCAGGCCGGTGCCCGATTTCACTTTCAACCGGGTGATGCGCGCCAGTTCCTCGGCCTGGGCGACCGCCTGCCGCGCCACCCCGAGCTGTGCCTGGGCCAGCACGAGGTCGTAATACTGCAGCGCCGCGGCGCGCGCGGTGTCGAGCATGACAGCGTCCTGCTGCTGCTCGGATGCCTCCATCCGCCGCTTTGACGCGATGATGTCGTAGACCACGCGGCCGGGGTTAAGGACCCATTGCACGGAGATGGCGGGGAGCAGGTTGGTGAAGTTGGCGGCGGTGAGCGAGCCGTTGGCGTTTTGATTGACGCCTTCAAGATGCTGGTACGCCAGGGAGGGCGCGATGACGGGGAAGACGGCTTCGACGCTGCTCTCGTAGCGCCCGCGCGAGGCTTCAACGCGCTCGCGCGCCTGCGCGATATCGAGGTTGCGCGCCGCCGCGACGCGCAGCACGGTCGGCAGGTCAACGGCGAGCAGCTCGTGGTACATCGGCCGCACGTCGGTGTCGCCGATGGATAGGGATTCGGAAGGTTGGGTCGCCGGCGCGACCGATGGGTGTGGCGCGCGGGCGACGCGTTGAGAGGCGCAACCGGCCAGCGCCGCAAACACAAAACTCGCAAAGCTGACCTGACAATACCTCGCCATCCCGCCACCCGTCGATCTTCCCATGGTCATTCCTTCCCGTCGCGCCTGATTCACTTCGCCGCCGCCGCGGTCGTCGGCGCTCGCGCCGGCCGCACGGTTAGCGAGACCTGCACGTACATCCCCGGCCGCAACGTTTCGCTCGCGTTGGGCAGGTCGATCTCCGCGCGCATCGTGCGGGTGGTGGGGTTCAGAGCCGTCGCCATCCGCGTCACCTTCGCGGTGATGACCTGGCCGTCGAGCCCATAGATCTTCACATCCGCGCGGTCGCCGACCGCTACGCCCGCCGCCTGCAATTCCGGCACATCGCAGAAGACGCGCACCGTCTCCACCTGCTGGATCGTAAAGAGCGGCATGCCGCGCGTCGTCGCGCTCCCTTGCACCAGCTCGCCGACATTGACCAGCCGGCGCGTGACGACGCCGTCGAACGGCGCGGTGATGCGGGTATAGCCGATCATCGTCTCAACTTCCTCAACCGCGGCCTGCGCCACATCCACCTGCGCCGCGGCGACGTCGCGGTTCGCCCGCGCCGCCTCAATGTCCGCCTGCGCCGCGCCAACCTTGGCCTCGCCGATTCCCATCCCCGCGGCCGCCACCGCCGCCTTACTGCGCGCTTCATCGAGCTGCTGCGGCGTGATCGCGCTGCCGGCCGAAAGTTCCTGCTGCCGCTTGAGCGTGACCTGCTGATATTCGAGATCGACCTTGTAGCTCTCCAACTGTTTCTGTGCGACCGCCAGCGCCTGCCGCGACTGCGCAACGACGGCGTCGGCCGCCCGAAGCATCTGCTTCTTCGCGGCCACCGTCGCCTTGGCCTGCGTAAGGCCCTTCTCAAGCTCCGGCACGGCGAGCACGGCCATCACGGCGTCCTTCTTCACGTGATCGCCCAGGTCCGCACGCACGTCAACCACGTACCCCGACGTCTTGGCGTTGAGATCCGCCGACCAGAAGGCTTCGATCGATCCCGTGACCGCAATGGCCTGCGGCGCAGCGGGGGCCGTAGCGGGGGCTTGAGCTCGGGCACCGGACGTAACCAGCATCAACGCACCAGCAACAAGAAGACCGACAAGGGACTTCGACTGACGCCGTTGGCTCGTCTGCATGATCTCCTCTGGTTTTTCCTGATCGTCGGGATGAATGGAGGCGCTCTTGCGCGTCTTGTCCGTTTGCAGGAGTGCGAAGATCGCCGGCAGCACGACCAGCGTCGCCAGCGTCGCGCCCAGCAGACCGCCGACCACCGCCCGGCCCAGCGGCGCGGTCTGCTCGCCCCCTTCGCCCAGCCCCACCGCCATCGGCATCATGCCCGCGATCATCGCAAAGCTCGTCATCAGGATCGGCCGCAATCGGCTGGCCGCCCCTGCCGAAGCCGCGCGGGTGACGGTCATTCCGCCCACGCGATTCCGCTCGGCGAACGTGATGAGCAGGATGGAGTTGGCCACTGCCACACCCACCGCCATGATCGCCCCCATGAACGACTGAATATTGAGCGTCGTGCGCGTAACCCAAAGCGCCAGCGCCACGCCCGCAACCACCGCCGGCACCGTCAGGATGATCGCCAGCGACAACCGCAGGCTTTGGAAGTTCGCCGCCAGCAGCAAAAAGATCACCAGCACCGCCACGCCAAGCCCGTTCGCCAACCCGCCAAACAGTTCGCGCATCGGCGTCACCTGCCCGCGCACCGAAACTGTCACCCGCGGCGGTGGTGAGCCCGCATCTTTTATGGCCTGGTCCACCTTCGCCGCCGCGCGGCCAAGATCTTCCCCCTCGACATTCGCCCCCAGCGTCAGCATGCGCTGCATGTTGTAGCGATCGTACTGACCAAGCACGGTGGCGTCGGACACGTCGGCCACCTGGCGCAGTTGTAATTGCTGGCCATCCTTGGTCGCGATCGGCACGTTCTTCACCTGTTCGATCGAATCCATCCGCTCGATCGGCACCTGCACCTGCACTTGGTAACCGACGCCGCTCTTCGGATCGGCCCAGAAGTTGGCGGTGGTGTAGCGGCTGGACCCGGTCGCCTCAGCGAGTGAGCGCCCCGCTTGCTCCGCGGTAACGCCTAGCGCTCCGCCGCGCTCGCGATCGAAGTTCACACGAACGGCCGGGTAATCAAGCTCCTGCTCCATCGCCAGATCGCGCAGCGACGACACCTTCGCCAGCGACTGCTGCAACTTGGCAGCGAACTCGCGATCGGCCTTGAAGTCCGGCCCGCTGACCGCCACCTGCACCGGTGTCGGCGACCCGAAACTCATCACGCGGCTCACGATGTCACCCGGCTCAAAGCTGAAGCGCACGCCGGGCAACGCTGACGCAAGTTTCTCGCGCAGCCGCTGCTTCAATTCCTCCACGCGCACCGTGCCCGGTTTAAGCTGCACCTGCAGCACCGCCTCTTCGGACCCGCTCGTCCAAAGGTGGATGACGTTGACCGGATACGCCCCCGCCTGCACGCCGACGTAACCCAGCGTGATCGCGACATTGCCATCGCCCGCTTCCTTGCTGATGACATCGAGCGTTTTCTTGGCAATAGCTTCAGTCTGCTCAAGCCGCGTCCCCGCCGGCGCGCGCAGGCGCAGTTGAAACTGCCCAGCATCGACGATCGGAAAGATCTCGCGCCCCAGACTGCGCCCGACAAAATAAATCACGCCGCCCGCCACCACCAGGTAAATCGGCACCACCAGCCACCGCAGCCGCACGATGCCGGAAGAGAACGATGCATAGCCATTGCGAAACCGATCGAACGCCGATTCCCGTGTGGCATGTTCATCATGCTTCGTCCGCAGCACCCAGACCGACAGAATCGGCACCAGCGTGCTCGATAGCAGGTAAGAAGCCACCATTGAAAACCCCACCGCCGTCGCCAGCGGCACGAACAGGTTCCGCGCCGCCCCCTGCATGAAGAATGCCGGGATGAAGACCGCCAGGATGCTCAGCATCGCCAGCAATCGCGGCACGGTCGTCTCGTTCGTCGCGTCCAGCGCCGCGCGCATCAGCGGCACGCCGTCGGCCAAATGCGTGTGGATGTTCTCAATCGAGACCGTCGCCTCGTCCACGAGGATGCCCACCGCCAGCGCCAGCCCGCCCAGCGTCATCACGTTGACCGTCTGCCCGCTCACCCAGAGCGCCAGCAGCGCCGCCGCGACCGACAGCGGTATGTTGAGCACCACCACCAGCGCGCTGCGCCAGTCGCGCAGGAAGAGCAGCACCATCAGCCCCGTCAGCACCGCCCCGAGCAACCCCTCCTGCCCCAGGCCCGAGATCGCGCGCGTCACGTACGGCGATTGATCGAATTCGTAGCTCACCTTCACGCCCGGCGGCAGCACCGATTGAAACCGCGGCAGGTTTTCCTTCACCAGGCTGACCACGCTCAACGTCGACGCATCCGCGCGCTTGGTGACGGGGATGTAAACGGTGCGCCGCCCGTTCACCAGCGCATATCCCACCTGCGTATCCGCTGCGTCCGCCACGCTCCCGACGTCGCGCACGTAAACCGTCCGCGTGCCGTCGGAGCGGATCGGCACCGCCTCGAACTGCTTCACGTCCTGCGCCACGGAATTGATCGGCACCATCGGCATCGCGTTGCCGATGCGCACGTTCCCCGACGGGCTGATCATGTTCCCCTTGGTGATGGCCGTCACCACCTCGTCCGGGCTCATGTTGTAGGAACGCAGGCGGTCCGGATCGACGCTTACCACGATCGTCCGCGGGCTTCCGCCAAACGGCGGCGGCGCAGAAACGCCCGGCAGCGTCGCGAACAGCGGCCGCACCTTGAACAGCGCCGCGTCCTGCAGATCCTTCAATTGAAGGCTCGGGTCCTCGCTCGAGAAAACCAGGTTCCCCACCGGCACGCTGCCGGCGTCGAACCGCATCACGAACGGCGGCACCGTCCCCGTCGGCATGAACGCCCGCGCGCGGTTGACATATGAGACCGTCTCCGCCATGGCCGTCGCCATGTTCGTCCCCGGGTGAAACTGCAGCTTGATCAGCGCGATCCCCTGCACGTTTTTCGATTCGACGTGCTCGATGCCGTTGATGTAGAGGAAGTGGTACTCGTAATAGTTCGTGATGAACCCTTCCATCTGCGCCGGGTCCATCCCCCCGTACGGCTGGGCCACGTAAAGCACCGGCACGCCCAGGTCCGGAAAGATGTCGCGCTGCATGCGCACCGTCGCCAGCACCCCCGCCAATACAACCGCGACGATCAGCACCACAAACGTAACCGGGCGGCGAAGGGCGGCGGAAACAAGGTTCATATCAGCACCGGAATCGATCGTCGTTGCCGCAACCAGCGGCTGGCGCGCGCCGGACAGGTATCGCGTTGCGATATCCTAGGGGGTGACGCCCGTCGAGGCACGCGGCGAATCCTACTTCTAAATGGCGCCGGCCTGCAATTCCGCCTTGACGTGCTCCGTCAGCGAGGCATAAAAAGAGTATCGGAATCCGATACTCGTCGCGACCCCGGGTCGGCGTTTCCTCGCTGGAGCAGATTATGAATCTCACTTGGCGCTGCATCGTTTCCCTAAGTGTTCTATGGATGGGATGTTCAGCAATCCCTGCCGCGGGCGCCGCACAACTCGACACCGCGAAGATCGAGCAGCTCGCCGGCGCGAAGGGGAAGATGGATGAGAAGGAGGGGGTATTCAAAGTCTCCATGCCCCGCGCGGACCTCAACGTCAGCGCGGGTGGCGTTAAGATAACCCCGGCAATGGGCCTGACGTGCTGGGCCGCGTTTATGAAAATGGGGGATCATGCCATGGTCATGGGCGATCAGGTGCTGACCGAGGATCAGGTGAATCCGGTCATGAGCGTGGCGTTGGAGAGCGGCCTGGA
This sequence comes from Phycisphaerales bacterium, assembly GCA_028291615.1. Taxonomy (GTDB): domain Bacteria; phylum Planctomycetota; class Phycisphaerae; order Tepidisphaerales; family Tepidisphaeraceae; genus RYN-433. The sequence goes on from JAQGHM010000196.1 coordinate 30,095, forward strand.
CGTGACGGCGCTGCACAATCACTTCACCGGAGATCAACCCCGAATCATGTTCATGCACATCGGCGGCATGGGGGACGAGACGAAGCTGGCCGAAGCTGTCGGCAAGGTTTTCGCCAAGATCAAGGAGACCAGCGGCGGAAAGGGGGAGCTGCTCAAAGCCGACATCGACCCCCCGAGCAGTAGCCTCGATCCTCGGAAGGTCGATGAGGTCATCGGCCAGAAAGGGGAGATGACCAAGGGCGTGTACAAGGTCACGATCGGTCGCACGACCAGGATGATGGGACAGGAGGTCGGCAACGCGATGGGCGTCAACACCTGGGCCGCCTTCACCGGCAGTGATGACAAGGCGGTCCTCGACGGCGATTTCGCCATGACCGAGCAAGAGCTTCAGGGCGTGCTGAAGGCGCTGCGGGCGGCTCGCATCCAGGTCGTCGCGATCCACAACCATATGACCGGTGAATCCCCGCGCATCATGTTCCTGCATTTCTGGGGCGTCGGCCCGACGGTGGACCTGGCGCGGGGAATCAGGGCGGCGCTGGACACGCAGAAGTAGCGGCCACGCCCGCGCTAATATTGCGCTTCCGATGCGCGTCGCCGCACCGGCGCAGCAGCGCGGGTGGCGGGCAGTGCGCTTCGATCACGCCTTCGTCGGTGAAGCGCTGATGGTTTGGTCTAATCTAGGCGTTATGCTTCCCTGATGCGCACATCCGCCTCCGCCCGGCGACCCGCGTTCACGCTGATCGAGATCCTCGTCGTCATCGGCATCATCGCGGTGCTGATCGGCATCCTCATCCCCACCATCGAGCACGCCCGCCATCAGGCTTACAAGGACAAGTGCGCCAGCAACC
>JAQGHM010000153.1 GCA_028291615.1 Phycisphaerales bacterium
GTAGGACCTGCCGGTGCTGCGCGCCGGGGACCTCGCGCGCGCAGCACGTTCCGCCGGAGACGCAAAATCTCCGGGAAATCCCGCCCTAAATTCTTTGAATTCCCCCGCGTTTCCCTCGCGACCCCCGGTGCGCGCGCGAGGTCCCCGATGCGCACCACATTATGAAAAGATCACCGCGACCAGCCCCCTCGCGCCAGACTCAATCCAGCAACCCCGCCATGATCAGCGCCAGTTCCTGCCGCGCCGTGACCAGGTCGCGCAGTTCGCCCCGCGCCTTGAGCAATTCAGCCGTCAGTTCCTTCTCCGCCTTTTCCCGCGCCTCGCGAAACCCTCTCAGGGCCTGCTTGATCGTGTTCGCGTGCGCGTCGCTGTCGTTCCACGCGGCGCGAACCTCGGCCGCGCGATCCGCCAGGTCCTGGATGTAGTAGGGGGGCGGGTCGTTGGCGTCGGGCCGCTTGTTGGACCCCAGGCGCTCCAGCGACCGCTTGCTGTCGTGCAGGTCGCGCGCCCAGCGCGAGAGCGACTGCACCTTCGCGATCTTCGGCTGCAACAGTTTCCACTCCGCCTCGTCGGTCACGTTCAGCGTCTGCCGAATGCCGTTGTAGAAACGCTCCTCCTTGGACAACTGCTTGTCGATCTGCCCCCCGTTTTGTCCGCCGCCCCCGTTCTGCCCACCGCCGTTGGCGTTCTGTGCAAAAGCCGTGTTCACCCTCAGCCCCGGCAGGAACGCCAAAGCCGCGATCATCGATAGGAAATAAATGGGCCGCATAACCCCTTTTTACTCCCGCGCCGCCAAAGCGTTGGCACGTTCGTCGCGTTATGATGAAACAAATGAACCCCGCTCCGCCGCGCCTGGCCGCCCTGCTCATCAGTCTCCTGACAACAGCCGCATGCGCCGTCGATGAAGTCCCCACGCCGCCCGCCGCAAATATCTGGCCCGATCCCAAGCTCATCCAGGAATTGGAGCGCAAGAAGTCCCCGTTCCACTTCCACGAATCCGACGTTCCAAAATATGATCTCCCCGATCCGCTTAAATGTGCCGACGCCGCGATCGTCACCACGCGCGAGCAATGGGAATCCAAACGCCGCCCCGAAACCCTCGAACTCTTCCGCCGCCACGTCTACGGCCGCTCCCCCGCGCCGGGCAAGGTCACCTTCGACATCCTGGAAACCGATGCCAAAGCCATCGACGGCCAAGCCACCCGCAAGCGCATCAAGATCACCTGCACGCCTGAAAAGCAGGGAGTCGATTCCTTCTCCTTCGAAGTCAACCTCCTCACACCCAATCGCGCCGCCACCCGCGTCCCCGCCTTCATCCTGATTAACAACCGCCCAATCGCCAGCGCCGATCCGACGCGGGCGCAGAAGAACGACTTCTGGCCGGTTGAGCAGATCATCGCCCGCGGTTACGCCACCGCCGTCTTCCGCACCGGCGACGTCGATCCCGACGCGGCCGGTGACGCGGCGCGAGCGAACGGCGTTCGCGCCGCCTTCCACGCCGGCGTAGAAGGCGAAGACGCCTGGGCCACCCTCGCCGCCTGGGCGTGGGGCGCCAGCCGCGTCCTCGACTATCTCCAGACCGATCCCGCCATCGACGCCGCGAAAGTCGCCGTCATCGGTCACTCCCGCGGCGGCAAAACCGCCCTCTGGGCCGCCGCCCAGGACACGCGCTTCGCCCTCGCCATCTCCAATTGCTCCGGCCGAGGCGGCGCATCCCTCGCCCGCCGCCGGATGGGCGAAACCGTCAAGGTCATCAACAAAGCCTTTCCCTACTGGTTCTGCGACAACTTCAAAAAGTACGATGATAAGGAAGACGATCTTCCCGTCGATCAGCATCAGCTGATCTCGCTGATTGCCCCCCGCGCCGTCTACGTCGCCAGCGCCGAGGCCGACTTCTGGGCCGATCAGCGCGGCGAGTTTCTCGCCCTCGCCAATGCGAATCCCGTCTTCACTCTCTACGGCCAACCCGCGATCAAACTGGATGAGATGCCGCCGCTGGAGACCCCGCTCATCCGCGGCACCCGCGCCTATCACATCCGCCGCGGCGTTCACAATCTCACGCTCTACGACTGGCAGCGCTACATGGACTACGCCGACACCCTCTGGCCCAAGCCCGCCACCCACCAATGACGCCACGCCCGCTCCCGCGCAGCGCATACGCCAACAAGCTGCGCGATTTCCCCGACTTCACATTCACCGATGGAGATGCTTTCGCGCGCCGCGGCCAATGGCGCACCATTTTCCAGCAGCGCATCGGCCCCGCCTTCGACAACCGCATCATCCTCGAACTCGGCTGCGCCGACGCCTCCCTTCTCACCACCGTCGCCGCCAAACATCCCACCACCGCCTTCATCGGCCTCGACTGGAAATGCAAACCTCTATACGACGCCGCGACTCGCATCACCACGCTGAACCTCAGCAACATCGCCCTCCTGCGCAGCCGCGCCCAGGACATCCTGCAAATCTTCGCCGAGCGAGAGGTCGATGAAATCTGGCTCTTCCACCCCGAGCCCTGCCACAGCGAAGCCGAACTCAAAAACCGCCTCATCACCGAGCCATTCCTAAACGACGTCCACCAAGTCTTGCGCGACGACCGCTCGACCTTATCGCTCAAGACCGATCACCCCGCATACTACCAATGGGTCCTCAGCCTCTTCGAGCTCCCCCAGTTGCGTCGCAGCTTCCAAGTAGCAATCAACTCCGCCGACTATTGGAACGATTCAAAAGCCCAGTCGCGCACCGCCGCTCGCTGCTTCGCCGGAGAAGTCACAACCTACGAAGCGCGCTTCATCAAAAAGCGCCAACCGATCTACTACTTCGAAATAATGAAGAAGTAGGCCGACAGAACGTCCACCGCAAGGCCAACCTGTCAGCCTCTACATTGCCGAACGAGCGCAATCATGTCGGAACACCCTTTGCATGGCGGCGATTTACCTTAGAGCCGAGCCGTCAATGGATGAGGGCCGGCGCTAAGGACACTTCTCTAATCGGAGCCTTTCAATGTTGTTTCGACCTGGCGCAAAGCGGCGGACGGCGCGAATTTCTGCGCGCATTTCGCGAAACCGTGATCGAATCGTGGAACTAGAATCTCTCGAAGAACGCCGCCTGTTGGCGACATTTGTCGTCACCTCCAACGGCGACATCCCAATCCTGATGGGTACAACCTTGAGGCAGGCGATTCTCATGGCGAACCTGCTTCCCGACGCCGACACGATCACCTTCAACATCGCAGGCACGCCCACCATTCATCCGCTTACCGCGCTGCCGCCCGTCACCGGTCCAACCACCATTGACGGCACCTCGCAACCGGGAGTCTTTATCGAGGGCACAGGCACGCTTCCCGATCTGATCACCGGCAACACCGACGGTCTGCGCCTCACCGGTGGCGATATCACGCTCAGAGGGCTCGCCATCGGTGGGTTCAGCGCCGCCGGTGCAGCGGGCGTGCGCGTGTCCGGAAATAATAATCTCCTGGCTGGAAATCGGATCGGAATTGACCCGACGGGCGCACCCGACGGAAATTTCCAGGGCGTTGTCGTCGAGGCCGCCACCAACACCCGCATCGGCGGCTCGACCTTGGCCGATCGCAACGTCATCAGCGGAAACTTCCTCAACGGCCTGCTCTTCAACGGCGCCGGCAGCGGCAACGTCGTCGCCGGCAATTACATCGGTGTGAACGCCCCCGGAAATGCCCCGCTCGCCAATCAACTCAGCGGCATCAACGTTCAACCGCTGTCAGGATCAGAATCCAGCGACCTCCTCATCGGCGGCACGTCTGCAGGCGCGCGCAACGTCATCAGCGGCAACAACGTCAACGGCATCACCATCAGCAACGTGTCCGGCGTGCGCATCCAGGGCAACTACATAGGCACCGACGCCGCGGGAACCGCAGCCATCCAGAATGACGCCAATGGCGTGTCGATCGAAGGCAGTGCCGGCGCGACCATCATCGGTGGAATCGGCGCGCCCGGCCGAAACGTCATCTCCGGCAACTCCGGCGATGGTGTTCGGATCGATTCCACCGGCTCCGGCAACGTCGTCCAGGGCAACTTCATCGGAACCGACTCCAACGGTGCCGCCGCGCTCCCCAATACCGCCAACGGCGTCAACGTCTTGAGCGGCGCAGTCCTCATCGGCGGCAGCACCGCCGGCGCGGGAAATGTCATCTCCGCCAACGAAGGCAACGGCGTAGTGTTGGGCTCGTCGGGCAGTTCAGTGCAATTCAACTTCATCGGCCTCGCCGCCGATGGCGTCAGCGCGCTCGGCAACGCCGGCGATGGAATTTACATCGACGGCAGTGACAACAGCATCGGCACGCCCGCCACCGGCAATAGCATCGCGTACAACGGCGGCACCGGCATTACCGTCGCCCTCTCCCTGCTCGACGTCCGCAACGCGATCCGCGGCGACAACATCTATTTGAATGGCCGGCTCGGGATCGACCTCGGCGACGACGGCGTCACCATGAACGATCCTCAAGACCCAGACGTCGGTCCCAATAACTTCCAGAACTTCCCCGTCCTGACCTCGGTCACCCTATCAGGCAGCACGGCGACGATCTCCGGCACGCTCAACAGCACGCCGTTGTCACAGTTCGTGATCGACTTCTTCGCCAGTCAGATCTGGGATACCACCACCTACGGCGAAGGCCAGAAGTACCTCGGCTCGACCACCGTCACCACCGACGCCGCCGGCAATGCGACGTTCACCGCGACCGTTTCCGGCGTCCCCGCTGGATTTAATTACTTCGCCGCGACAGCGACCGACGCCAGCGGCAATACCTCTGAATTCTCCTACGATCCCACCCCCGGCGCCAGCCCAACGTCGCCGGGCGCACCCACGGCCCCCGCGAAACAATCCAAGGATAAATCCGACGTGAAATCGTTCCTGCGTTCCTGACAAAAATTCCTTCACTTTCAAACGAAAGAAGCCGTCCCAAGTGGGACGGCTTTCTTCGTTCATCAGGGTGACAGGATTTGAACCTGCGACTTCCAGACCCCCAGCCTGGCGCTCTACCAAACTGAGCTACACCCTGGTCGGACGTGTCAACTCTATCCGAAGCGCCGCCACGTGGTCAAACGAACCCGCCGATTTCTTTTGACACGAATTCCAAAATGCCCTTTCCACCCTGTTAACGGGGTCGCACCGACGTACCCGTCACTTATCCATCTCTTTCGCCGGCGTCGCCGCCATCACCGGAAACCCGCCCGTCGGCAGATCCGGCTCCCAAAGCACCTCCTCCTGCGCCGCCACACCCGGCGGCACTTCGCCCACATCCGCCGGCAATGTCACCGTGCACGACGCCGGAGTCGAACGCCGCAGCACGCCCATCAGCAGCAGCGCCGCCGAGCACCCCAGCCGCGTCTTGTCAGCGATGGCGCCCTCCACGCGCAGCCCCTCTCGGTAGCGCAGCAGCTTTCCACGTCCACCCGGATATTTTGTGGTCGCCAGCACATCAAACCAAACCTTCTGCCCGCGCATCTTCTCTTCGATCGGATACGGAATCCGTCGCACCACCAGCGCCCCGCCCGGACAGGAGATCTCCTCGTCCACCGCCGGCACCGGCAGCCGCCTCAGCGCGAACGACTTGGCCCCGGGGCGAAACAGCACCCGCACGGTCCCCAGGCGCGCATACCGGTTCTGCACGTAAACGCTCGCCCAGCAGAACCCGCCGTTGACGGAAAAGATCGTCGTGAAGCATATCCCGTTGCGCTCGAAATAACCGTTCGAAACCTTCGCGAGCGGATCGGGCAGCGTCTCCTTCCGCCGCGACACGCGAAATAGCAGCCCCGCTATTACTATCGCCACCACCGGGCAGATCACCCGCGCCGCCCAGACCGCCGTGTCCGGCTTGTCCACCGCCGTCCAGACGCAGAGCGCAGCGATCGCCGTGCCGAGCAAGATCAACTGCAGGATCGCCTTAACACTCTGGCCCATAATCGCTCCCGTGCAAACGGTCTACGTTGCAATCGTCGCTGCGCTTTGCACAAAGAGCAATTCAAACCATTTCCCCCTATATTCCCCTCTCATGATCCTCCTCCCCGTCCCGCGACGCCTGGAACTGACCGAGGGGGCGTTTGCCCTCCC
>JAQGHM010000262.1 GCA_028291615.1 Phycisphaerales bacterium
GGCTCGGGCAACTTCAGCACGCCGGCGTTTAACTGGACGGGCGGGGCGATGTCTGGCGCTGGCCACACGACCGTTGCGTCGGGGGCGACCATGACGATCTCGGGGACCAGTTCGAAGACGCTCTCGCGGACGATCGATAATTCGGGCACGACCAGTTGGACCGATGGGCAGATCCTCACCAGCAGCGGGACGTTCAACAACCTGGCTGGGGGCGTGTTCAGCGTGACGGCGGCGAACTCGTTCTTCAACTCCGGCGGGACCAACCTGTTCAACAATACCGGGGCGTTCGCGAAGAACTCGCCGTCGGTGACCGTGTTTGGCATCCCGTTCACCAACCAGGCGGCGGGCGTGGTGAACGTCAATGACGGGACGCTGGCGCTATTGGGCGGCGGGACGAACTTCGGGCTCATCAACATTGCCAACGGGGCGACCGCGCGGTTCGGTGGCACGTTCAATCACGCGGCGGGCAGCACGCTGAGCGGGACGGGCAATATCGACTTCAACACGACCGCGATCTCGCTGGACGGCAACCTGATCATCGATGGCGAGCTGACGTTCAACAGCGCGTCTGCCACCGTCAAGGCTGGCGCGACGGTGACCAAGCTGTCGCTTACGGGCTCGTCGGCAACGGTGGCGGCGGGCGGGGTGCTGACCGTCGGCTCGGGCGGGGTGAACTTCACCGGCTCGACCAACAACACCGTCACGCTGCAACCCTCGGCCACCACGCCGGGGCTGATCGTGCTCAAGGGTAACGTCAACGACACGGCGACCGACGGGACGGCGGTATTGAACACGGCGAACTTCACGACCGGCCAGACGCCGGGGCTGATGGACCTGTTCGGCGGGACGCGGACGTTCGCGATCTCGGACGGGGCGCAGGCGATCGACCTGTCGGTCTCCGGGCGGGTGACCAATGGCGGGATCATCAAGAGCGGCACCGGGACGATGCGGCTGGACAGCCCGAACACGTATACCGGCGGGACGACGATCACCGCCGGCACGCTGGAGGTGCTCGACACGGCGGGGCTGAGCAGCGGCGGCGTGACGATCGGCGACGCGACGCTGTCGCTCAAGAGCGATTTGGCAAGCCCGGTGACGTTCGGGAACAACGTGACGGTTACCGGTGATGCGACGATCAGGGTGGACCGGATCTCGGTCGGCGCGACCGGCGTGTACCGTTTGGGGAACGTGTCGATCGGCGGCACGCGGCTCAGCGTCGCGGGGGCGAACCGTTCGCTGGAGATCGCCGGGCTGAACCTGAGCGGCAACGCCACGCTGGATACGGCGCTGCCGCTGGCGATCACCGGGCCGATCACGCAGAGCGTTGCGGGGATGGGGATCACCAAGAGCACGGGGACGGCCAAGCTGACGATCGGCGGCAGCACGGCCAACACGTACACGGGGTTGACGCGGATTAACGCGGGGCCGGTCGAGCTGAACAAGCCGGCGGGCGTGAACGCGGTGGGCGGGGACCTGCAGGTCTTCGGCGGGAGCGTCAAGCTGCTGGCTGATCAGCAGATCGCCGACGGCGGCGCGGTGTCGGTTGCGAACGCCGGGTCGCTGCTGGATTTTGCGGGACATTCCGAGACGGTGGGCGCGATGTCGATCACGGGGAACGCTTTGGCGACGGTTGGGGCGACGGGGACGGCGTCGCAACTGGGCACGGCGGTGCTGCGGGTGACGTCGCTGTCCGTGACGACGGGCGGCAAGCTGGACCTGGCGAACAACCGGTTGATCGACGACTACACGGGCGGCACGCCGATCACGTCGATCCGCACGGCGCTCTTGAGCGGCTATGCGGGCGGGCTCTGGAACGGGGCGGGGATCTCCAGCTCGACGGCCATCGCCAACCCATCGCGGGCGCTGGGGTACGCCGAGGCGAGCGACGTGCTGCCGTTCGCCAACGGCGCCACCAGCGACACGTTCCTGGGCAGCACGGTCGACAAGACGGCGATCCTGATGCGGTATACGCTGAGCGGCGATGCGAACCTGGACGGTTCGGTGGACTTTCTGGACCTGTCGCGTCTGGCGCAGAACTACAACGTGACCGACGGGACGCGGACGTGGGCGATGGGCGATTACAACTACGACGGGAACGTGGATTTCACGGACCTGGCGAAGCTGGCGCAGAGCTACAACACGACGCTGCCGGGCGGCGCGCCGGCGATCCCGGCGGGTGCCCCGGCCGGCTTTGAAGCGGACCTGGCGGCGGCGTTTGCGAACGTGCCCGAGCCTTCGTCGTTGCTGGTGTTGCCGGGCTTGGCGCTGCTGGCGCTGGGACGTCGGCGGCGGATGAAATGAATGCGTGCGTTGGCCGGATTGCAATGGAATGGGTTCTCATGAATCAGTACACTTGCGACGCATTTCTGATTCGGCACAGCGGCATCTCGAGCGTCAATGGGTGAGGACGTACTTGTGGGCGAACGCGATGGACAAATCCAGTCGAATTAAACGATTTTATTCGCGCGTTGAATCGACGATCCCCCGGTCTCGAGAAGGGCTACTGCGGTTTGCGCTTTGGCTGGGCGCCGTCGGCTCGTTTGCAATCAATGCGCGGGCGGGGAACGGGGATTTCCTGGGCGATCCGTCTACGTTCACGTTGGGATTGGTGGTGGGGAATGAGGAGACCAGTGCGATCGTTAGCAATCCGGGGTCGAATTTAAAGTCTGATACCGACGTGGTGCTTCGACTGGACGACAGCACGGATACCACGACTATCCATAGCCTTACCTTTGATTCTTCGAAGAATCCGGTCACGCTCACGCTGGTGGCCAACACTTCGGTGCTGACGATCAACGGGACGTCGCCGACCACGTTTGTGCAGATCGCCAAGAGCGGTCAGTTCGACAGTGCGATCGTCGGTGGGAAGCTCGCGACTACCTTAAGCGGGTATTCGGTGTTCGTGAACGATGGACTGTTGACGATCGCGTCGGCCATGACGGGGGCGACCAAGACGCTGACCCTCAGTGGCGGCGGGACGCTAGAACTGGCGAGCGAGTCGTCGAGTCATACGATTGAGGGCGGGATTTTCGTCAACTCCGGCACGTTGCGCATCACCAACGATTTGAACCTCGGCGCGGGAAAGGGTGCAAGTTCAAACTTCGTCGATTTGCGGGGCGGTAACTTCGAGATTTACAACAGTTCGGTGACCTTGGGCGCGGGGCGGATGGTCAACATCGATCGCGGCGGCGGCTCGGTCATGACGACGGGCAGCAGCGCGATTCTTAATGTTCTGGGTGATAACCAGCTTCAGGGGGGCACGCTCGGAACGCTCGATAAGAGCGGAGCGGGTCGGCTGGTGGTAGGCGGCGTGAATTCCTACGCGGGGCCGGTGACGGTTTCGGAGGGGACGCTGGAATTGCAGCAACCGGGTTCGCTGGGCGTGGATACCAAGAGCCAGATTCAACTCGGGAGTTCGACCAGTCTGGACCTCAACACGAACTTGGCCGCCCGTAACTTCAATAATGGGATCATGCTTGCGGGCAATGCGGCCATCAACATCGAATCGGCTGCCGGCGGGGGCAATTTCCTGCTTAACACGTTGACGATACCTGTGGGTACTGCGCCGTCGGTATTGACGGTGACCAACAGCTCCCGCGACGGCAGCGTGCTCCACTTTACGGGCTTGGTAAGCCTGAACGTTGACCTTGGTATCAATACCGCAAGTGGGTCCGTCGCGGCGTTGGACGGCTCGATTCAAGGGTCAGCGGGATTGACGAAGTTTGGCTCGGGAACTCTCTTCATAAACGGCTCGGTTGATAATCGCTTTTCAAAGCCGGTGGTCGCGAGCCAGGGAACGCTGGCACTGGCGAAATCGGGCGGGGCGCTGGCGGTTCCGTCGGACTTAAACATCAACGGCGGCGTCGTCCGCTTGGATTTGAACAATCAGATTGGGGATTCGTCTGATGTCACGATTGGGTCGGGCACGTTTAACGTGAATGGCCGAACCGATTCGGTGTCGACGGTGACGATCGGCGGCGGAAGCCTGGTCACGGGCGTGGGCGGCCGGTTGTTTCTCACGCTGCCTACCGGGGCGGCGGTACCCAGTTCGTTCCCGGGCGGGCCAACGGTCGCGATCACGGCGACGCCGGCGCTGACGATCTCCGGCGGAACGACGACGATCAACACCGGCGGTGAAATCAACGCGACGACCGTGCAAGTGAGCGGTGGCCTGAACACCACGCAGGCCGGTGGGTTGTTCACGATCGGCAGCGGCGGGCTCACGTTCTCGGGCAACGCGTCGCCCAACATCACGTTCATCTCGGACGGCGCCAACCCCGGGCGGATGTCGCTTTCGGGAAACGTCACCTACACGGGGATTGCCGGCATGGCGTCCCTCACCAGCACGGGCGGCCTGCCACTTGGGGGGACAATCGACCTCAATGGCTTGCAGCGCGATTTTTCGGTTGGCGACGACGGGACGGCGGCGATTGACATGCTGGTTTCGGCCAACATCACCAATGGTTCGCTGAAGAAGAGCGGCACCGGCACGCTGCGGCTGACGGGCAACAATAGTTACGTGGGAACGACGATCAGCGCGGGCGTGTTGGAGATCGGCAGCGGTGCGGCGCTGGGGAACGGCGCGCTGACGTTGGGGGCGGGACAATTGAATGTTCGCTCTGACGTGAACAATACGATCGTCAGTAACCCGTTTGTCGTCACGGGGGACGTCACCTTGAATGTGGATCGCGACACGGTCGCAGGCGGAACGAGCGGGAATTTTTTCTTCAACGGCGGTCTGACGATCCCGGCCAACCAACTCATGGTGGCGGGCGCAAATCGAACGGTGTTTTTCAACGGGGTGACGACGCTGACGGGCACGGCGAAGATCAACGCGGGGACCAGCGCAGTGGACGTGAGCTTTTCGACTCCGATCGGGCAATCGGGCGGGGTATGGGGCTTCACGAAGGACGGGCCGGGTAAGGTGACGTTCGACGGGACGCAGTCGAACACCTACGGCGGCACGACGCGCGTGCAGTTGGGGACCTTGGCTTTAAATAAGCCGCAGGGCTTCAATGCAGTGCCGGCGGGGCTGGATATCTTCAACGGCGGGACAGCGCGGCTGATGGCGGCGAACCAGATCATCGATACGTCGGCCGTCACGGTGAACATCGGCGGCACGCTGGATCTGAATGGCCAGACGGAAACGATCGCGTCGCTGGGCGGCACGGGTGGCAATGTGACGCTGAACGGCGGAACGCTGACGGTGACGCAGGGAACGTATCCGGGCGTGATCGGCGGCGCGGGGATGGTGGTGCAGGAGAATCTCGCGGGCGGGACGAGCGCGATCCTCACGCTATCGGGCCTTAATACGTTTGCCGGCGGCGTTATCGTCAATCACGGACAGGTCAATTTTTCCCAGCAGGCTCCCGGGCATGTTGGATCATCACTCAACTCCGGAATCTGGCGGGTGTTCAACGGGTCGTCGCTGAACTTCAATGCCGGGTCGAACATTACGACCAACTCAGCCGAGGTGGTGCTCAACGGCGCGGCATCAAATTTTGCCAAGATCAATTCCCTTGCGAGCAACGGGGGAACGTTCACGATCTCCAGCGGCAAGGCGTTCAGCGCCGTCGGGGCGCTGAGCAATTCCGGGACGCTGACCGTTGGCGCGGGGAGTACGCTGACGGTAAACAGCAACTTCACCAATAGCGGCAACGCGACGATCATCGGCACGCTGGTCGGCGCGGGGCTGATCAGCACCAGCGGGAACCTGACGATCTCCGGACCGCAGAGTTACTCGCCGGGGACGAGCATGAACGTGACCGGCGGGACGACGGTGCTTAATTCCGATGCGGGCGCGCCTGGAGTGTATCGGTTATCGATCAATCAATCCGGGGGCGCGCTGCAACTGGGTGGCGCGCAACACCTGGCGGGTTTGACGCTGACCGCCGCGGCGATGGTGGGCTCCGGTACGGGAGCGGCGGTGCCGGCTGACCCTCTGCCGGCGGGGCCGGTCTCGGCGGGATCCGCGGTGCTGGTGACGCAGGCGATTTCTACCAGTGGCTCTGGGAAACTGGACTTGGTCAACAACGCGCTGGTGGTGGATTACACAGGGGCGGCGACGCCATTCGATGCGGTGAAGACGGCGATCCTCTTGGGCTACAACTCGGCGGGGGCGCACTGGACGGGCAACGGCATCACATCGTCAACCGCGGCGGCGAACGCCAGCGCATACGGCGTCGGATACGCGGAGGCATCGAACGCGCTAGGTATTAGCGGCGCCCAGACCGGGACGTTCCGGGGGCAGACGGTGGACGCGACGGCAGTGCTGGCGCGGTTCACGAAACTCGGCGACGCCAACCTGGACGGTGCGGTCGATTTTCTCGACCTGGCAAGACTTGCCCAGAGCTATAACACGGCTGGGACGATCTGGAGCGGCGGCGATTTCAATTATGACGGCGGCACGGACTTCCTCGACCTTGCGATACTTGCGCAAAACTACAACACGGCACTGCCAAGCGAGGCGATTCCCGGGGCGTCATTAGGCTTCGAACAAGACATGGCGCGGGCATTCGCGCAGGCACCCGAGCCGTCAGCGCTGCTGGCGGCGGGCATGGTTGCGATCGGTATGATCGCGTGCGGCCGCAGGCGGCGTGCGGCTTGAGTCCTCCGGGATTGTTCGATGTCCGGGCTGAATGAGAGAGTGAGCGAGTCCAACTATGTTTGAATCACTTGAAATCCGCGTCATGCTGTCTGCGACGTTCGACCCGAAAACGGGGCTGTTGAAGGTCACGGGAACGCCGCTGGCGGATTCGATCCGCCTGACGCAATCGGGCGCGGTGCTGACGCTGTCGGACAATGGCGTGAACTCGACGTTCGACGCGACGAAGGTGAAGCAGATCGCCGTCTACGGGCTGGCGGGCAACGACACGATCGCGCTGCGGGGGCCGAACGGGAATGACGTTTCGATCAAAGCGTTGATCGACGGGGCGGATGGAAACGACACGCTGACCGGTGGGCTCGCGGGCGACCAACTCATTGGCGGCGCCGGCAACGACCTGCTGGACGGAAACAAGGGCGCGGACGGGCTGCAAGGTGGGGCCGGGGTGGATACGGTCAGTTATGTGTCGCGAACCGCCGACCTGCGCGTGTCCATCGACGGCGCAGGCAACGATGGTCAAGTCGGCGAAGGGGATAACGTGGGGACGGACGTGGAAGGGATCCTCGCCGGCAGCGGCCGCGACGTGCTGGTCGGCTCGGCCGCGGATAACATCATCGACGGCGGGGCGGGGAATGACACGATCACCGGCCTGGGTGGCAATGACTCGCTGCTAGGCGGGGCTGGGGACGGCAACGATCAGCTCGACGGCGGCATCGGCAACGACACGCTGCGCGGCGGCAGCGGCAATGACCTGCTGACTGGTGGTGACGGGAATGACTCGCTGGACGCGGGGATCGGCAATGACAGCGTCACGGGGGACGGCGGCGACGATTCGATCTACGGCAACGAAGGAAATGACACACTGCGCGGCGGCGACGGCAATGACACGCTCGATGGCGCCGCAGGCAACGACTCGCTTTCCGGCGACGCGGGAGATGATTCACTCCGCGGCGGCGCGGGCAACGACGTGCTTGCAGGCGGCGACGGCATCGACACGGTGGATTATTCGGATCACGACGTGCCGGCCAACCGTACGGCGCCGGCGGGGCAGGTGCTGCAGATCTCGATCGGCGGGACGAACGACGACGGGTATTACGTCAACGATCAACAGGTCGAGTTCGACAACGTGAATGCCGACGTCGAAGTGGTGATCGGTTCGAGTGGCGCCGACGTGATCTTCGGCAGTGACGGGGCGGACCGGATCGACGGGCGCGGCGGCAACGACTCGATTTTTGGCCTAGACGGTAATGACACGCTCATTGGCGGTACGGGCAACGATCAACTGCTGGGGCAAGGCGGGGACGACACGCTGTACGGTCTCAATCCGCCCGGCGTTGCGCCGGCGGGGCCGGCGACGCTGGACGACGATATTCTCCTTGGAGCGGAGGGGAACGACTCGCTTTACGGCGATATCGGCAACGACAACCTAAACGGTGGCGATGGCAACGATCTAATCGATGGCGGTGACGGCCACGACCAGCTTTCCGGTGAAGACGGCAACGACTCATTGATGGGCGGCGCCGGCGACGACACCCTCATGGGCCTGCTCGGCAACGACACGCTCAGCGGCGGCGCGGGCTCGGATGAAATGGACGGCGGGAGCGGAAACGATCTGATCTCCGACTACGCGCTGGACGCCCTGCCGACCCAACTCCCGGATACGACCGACGCCGATGCGGTCAACGGCGGATCGGGTAGCGATACGATCGTCGGCAGCGGCGGCGCTGACAGCCTTTCAGGCAATGATGGGGACGACTCGATCATCGGTCTAGGCGGCGATGATCTGCTCTCCGGCGGTGACGGCAACGACACCGTCAGCGGCGGCGACGGCAACGATACGATCAGCGGCGGGTTCAACAACGACTCGCTCATGGGCGATGCCGGGGCCGATACGTTCCTCAACGCGGATTCCGAAGGCGACACGATCGACGGCGGCGACGGCCTCAACCTGGCGCAGGAAGAATTTCCCGGGATCGACACGTTTACCAACGTCGATCAGTTCTACGATCTGCTCGACACAACGCCGGGCGAAGATCCGCCCCTGGATAACGGGAACCCACCCGACGTTCCGGTGACGTCGGCTGATCCGGAAGTCGGGTCGGCACTGGCGGATGCCGCGGCTGCGCCGTTCGCGTCCCTGTCGGGCGGCATCCTGACTGTTAATGGCACCATCGGCGATGACGTGGTCGTGATGGGTGTTAGCCGTGGCGGGACGCTCACCGTCACGCTCAACGGCGAGGACCTGTCGTTCCGTGCGGCGGACGTAGTGAAGGTCAGCCTGGCGACCGGTAACGGCAACGATCGCGTGACGATGGCCGGCGTCTTCAAAGCGGCGACGCTCTCCGGCGGGGCCGGGAACGATACCCTGATCGGCGGGGAACTCGACGACTACATCCTTGGCGACGATGGCAACGACCAGCTCTTCGGCAGCGGCGGCGCCGACCTGCTCGACGGTGGCGCGGGCGCGGACCTCATGTCTGGCGGTGTCGGGGATGACAAGGCGGACTACCGCGGACGACGCCGTGCCCTGGTCGTCAGCCTCGATGGCAAGGCCAACGACGGACAGATCGGCGAAGTCGACAACGTGGACACTGAAGGCGTCCTGGGTGGCCGCGGCGACGACCTGTTTATCGGCGACGAGAAGAACAACTACCTCTCCGGCGGCCTGGGAAGCGATACCCTGATCGGCAACGGCGGTGATGATCGCTTCAGCGCCGCGCCGTCGGGAGAGACCGGCATCGACAGCATCAGCGGCGGCGACGGGAACGACTTCTTCCAGATGCAGGACCGCGCCAAGGACAACTACAGCATCGGCGCGGGCAAACGTAATCAAGTGGAACAAGATCCGGGCGTAGATGCAGCGGTGCCTTGAGCAGTGTCGCAGCGCAAAAACGGCGCTGTCACCCGCGGCGTGAACCTGTGATAGAGATGTCGCGATTTTGCAGCGAGCCGATGTGTAACTTAGACTCGATTCCCACACAGGGAAAAGTCAGGATGACCAGAGTCTTCAAATCTCAATCGAGTCGTTCGTTCGTTCTCATTCTCCCCGCGATCCTCATTGCCGCATCGGCGGCGCGGGGGCAGGATGCTTCGCTCCAGCGGTTCGAGCGCCAGCTCGAGCAGATCCGCCGCGACACGACGCTGCAGATCAACCCGGCCGTGCCGGTCGATCAGCGGCTGCTGCTGGATTACGGCGGTTACCTGAGCTTCGGCTACCTGTCGGTGGACGACAACCGCAACGACAACCACATCCTGCGGCAGTACGAGTTGATCGGCTACGTGCGCGCAAACCTCGACGGCGCGAATGAGGTCTTCGTCCGTGCCCGCGCCGGGTATCGCGATTTCAACGACAAGGATAGTTTCGACGGCCGCGGGGATGAGATCATCGATCCGGATCTGGATCGGGCGTATTACCGCTTCGACCTGTCGAAATACAATGCGGCGTATCACGGACAATCGGCGGGGGATTTCAATTTCGTCTTTCAGGGCGGACGCGACCTGGTTTACTGGGCTAACGGGTTGACGCTAAGCGTACCGCTGGACGGTGTCATCGCGGATCTGACCTGGGGGAAGCTGACGCTGGAGTTAATCGCGGGCGTAACGCCGACGCGGACGGCGGATTTCGATTTGAGCCGGCCGTCGTTCGATCACAACACGCGGCGCGGGTTTTATGGGGGGATGATCTCGGCGCAGTTGGGCGCCCATCGACCGTACGCCTACGCCCTGTTGCAGCGGGATTACAACGAGGATGACTCGCGCGTGATCGATGGTCGGCTCGTGCGGTTTCAGTACGATAGCTTTTATCTTGGGGCGGGTTCGACGGGGGCGCTGACGGATCGGCTGGCGTATGGTGTGGAGGCCGTGTTTGAGGGAGGACAGACGAAGTCGAGCAACTTTGCCGAGGAAGGCGGGGCGACGGTTTCGGTGCCGCAGACGAAGGATAACATTCGCGCCTGGGCGGCGGACATGCGGCTGGATTACGTTTTCCCGGGACCGCGCCGGCCGCGCATCAGCGCGGAGGGGATCTTCGCCTCAGGCGATCCGGATCGCCTGACGACGTCGGGCACTGTGGGCGGGAATCGGCGGGGGACGGACGATCATGCGTTTAATTCGCTGGGGCTGCTGAATACCGGTTTGGCCTTCGCGCCGGAGGTTTCGAACCTGTTGGCGCTGCGGCTTGGCGCTTCGGTGTTTCCATTGCCGGACACGTCGAACTTTGAGCGGATGCAGGTCGGGGCTGACTTCTTCGTCTTCGGCAAGATGCGCGAGAATGCGCCGATCAACGAGCTGACGACGGACGATCGCTATCTCGGCGTCGAGCCGGACGTGTTTTTGAATTGGCAGATCACCAACGACGTTTCGCTGGCCTTGCGATACGGCGTTTTCTTCCCCGGGTCGGCGATTCCCGACGACAAGGCGCGACAGTTCTTTTACGCGGGGATTACCTATGCTTTCTGAAAACCTCATCGATCGTGCGCGGCGTGCTTTACCTAAGGCGGCATTGCTGCTGGCGCTAACGGGCGCGGGTTGTCAGTCATCGGTGCGGGTAGCGCCGGTCGCGATGAAGGCAGGGCCGACGACGGTGGCGGCCTCCAACACGCCCGCGGCGCAGATTGAGTTCTGGCACACGCTGAACGACCAGCCGCTGGCGAGCTATGACGACGCCTTCCACGGCCTGCTGCTCTACTTCGACGGGAAGGATGAGTCGGCAGATTACGCGGCGCGCGTGCAAACGCTGAAGGCGCGTGGCTGGCTGGCGCGGGACTTCGCCGAGGGTGGCGATCGCGCGGTGCATCGGGGGACGGTGGCACAGGCGCTGGTGACGGCGCTGAAGTTCAAGGGCGGGCTGACGATGCGGCTGCTGGGGTCTTCGCCGCGATACGCGCTGCGGGAACTGCAGTTTCGCGGGCTGCTGCCGGACAGCAGCCCGAACCAGGTGTTCACGGGCGGGGAATTCGTGGGGGTGATCGGGAAGGTGGAGGATCTACGAACCGGCAACCCAGCCGACATTCCGGCGCCCTTCTTGCCGGAAGAGGCGCGACTCGCGCGGGGCGGCGCGCCGTCACCCGACGCGCCGGCGATCTACGTGATGCGTCCGGAAAACGATCGCCCCGACGCCGTCGACCCGGCGCTGCGGGCCGCGGGAGACCCGCGCCAATTTACGCTCTCCGAGCCGATCTTCGCGATGATCCTCGCCCCCGACGACGCCGCGACGCAGCCGCTCACGGGGCCCCTGGTGGCAACGGTCGACAAGTTCCAAGGGATGCCCCAGTTCCGCCTCAAGGACGGCGCGCCGTGGGAGGCGATTACTGCGGGTCTTAAGCTGCCTGAAGATGCCACCGTTCGCACTGGTCCCAAGGATGCCATCGTGCTTTCCGTGCCGCCTGACGTAAACGTGGGAGTCAGCCGCCTGACCACCGCCACGATTCTCAAGGCCTATGGCGATCGCGGCAAGGTAAAGGTTGATATCGGCATGAAAGTCGGCAACACGCGCCTCGACATTGCCGGCGCGGGCGTCGAACACGAAGCGACGATCCGCAGCCCCAACAGCAACCTCGCCATCCGCGGCACGTCGGTCAGCCTCTTCGACCAACGGCCGTATACGCCCGAGGCGGTCAGCCTCACCGGCCGGGCCGTCTTTAGTCCGCTGCGCCGCCAGGCCATTGCGTTCGGCGGCAAAGGCGCGGGCAAGACTGTCATCCGCTCCGATAGCAGCAGCCCGGCGCAATTCGCGGTGGGACAAGCGTACGTTGACCCGGGCATTGGTGGCGCGCGCACGCCTTCCGAAGAGGCACTGCTCACGACGCTGATCTCGCGCGGCGGCATCGTCTCTTTCGACCCCGACGCGGGAATCCGCGTCGTGCGCGGAGGCGGGCGGCCCAGCGATTCGCAGATTCCGGCGATCCTGCCGGGGCTGCTCAGCTTTGTCGTCCGCTGGGACGGCCCCGCTAATCTTGACCTCGCCCTCAGCACGCCCAACTTTCCCGATGGTCACTCCGAATTCATCTACCCGATCGGGGGACTCGACCGCTCGCGCTCTGGCGGCAAAACCCCCTTCGACCACCGTGGCGGCGCGGGCGGCGGCATCGAGGTCGTCTACTGGCCCACCAACACCTTCATCGGCGGCACCTACGCGCTGAGCGTCCAGCGCGTCTCAGGCCCCCCCGTAACCGCTACCATCCAGGCCTTCCTACGCGGGCAGCCGCTGAACCTCGATCCCGATTCGTTTGACCCGGTGATCCGGGTTGATAAGCAGGTGTCGGCGGACACCGGTGCGGTTCAATTCGTGACCGTGCCAACCGAGGCGCCACAGCGTTCGCGCAAAAACAGGACGAGCGTTGCGGCCACGCCCGCGGTGCGCCAGCAACCCAAAGCCCGATAGGTGAACCACCTCTTTTAGCCGGCTCGCTTGCGGGCCGTGTCCAGATGTGCGGTTCTCGCCGTTACCCTACCCGAAGAATATCTCCCCATGAAACCCTTCCGGTACGCCGTCTTCAGCGTACTGGTGGCAAAGCTGGCGGTAGAGCCGGCACGAATGGTGTTCCCCGAACCGCTTCTCGATCGCCGCCACCATGTTCATGCAGCCGTCGAACACGCCCTGCGTGAACGCGAGGATCATCGCCTGCATCGCGTCGGCCAGTTGCTTCTGTTCCGCGGTCGCTTCCTCGATCCGGCAGACGGCCTCGTAGGTCATGCTCCCCTCGCTGCGGCCGCGCACCTTCAGCTTGCCGACGGGGATATAGAGGAACGAGTTGCGCGTGAGGTTGTAGGTGCGCTCGGTGACCAGAACGCGCGTGTTGCACGCTTTGTTCGCAGCCTCGAGGCGGGCACCGAGGTTTACGGCGTCGCCTAAGACGGTGTAGTCGCGAGCGTCCTCCGGGCCGGCGTTACCGACGACCATGTTGCCGGTGCTCACGCCGCAACGCATCGCCAGTTCCGGCAACCCTTCCTCGCGGATCACCTGGTTGAATTTGGCCAGCGCCTGGTGCATTTCCAGGACCGTGTTGACGGCGTGTTCGGGGTGGAGCGGGTCGGGCATTGGGGCCCCGAAAAAGAACATAATGCCATCGCCGAGAAACTTATTGACCAGCCCGCCGCGGCGGCGGATGACCTCGACCATCACGCTCATGTACCGGGAGATCAGCGGCGCGGTTTTCTCGCCCAGTTCCTGCGAAAGCGTGGTGAAGCCCTGGAGGTCGGTAAATACGACGGTGAGCTCGGCCATGCGCGGGCGGAACAAGTCTTTCTCCGAGTGCTCAGTCAGGTAGGTGACCAGGCCGGGATCGATATAACCGCGGAGGGTCTGCATTATCCGGAAGCGCTCACCTGCATTGGCGGCGGTGCAGCCGGCCCAGACGAGGATGACGGCCGCCAGCGGCGCTGAGGCATTGAGGACGACGCTATGCCGATCGAAAAGCCAGAATCCGTTTACGGCCGAGAAGCTGGTCACCAGCAGAATCGCCACCGCGGTAGATCCCCACGGAGTCAACTTGGAAACCGCAAAGGTCATGATCAAGCCGAAGCAGATCGCGATGAGATAGGCGATCCAGTTGGGGGCGAGAGACCAGAGGTTGCGGGTCATGATGGCATTGAAGATAACACCGTGCACGACTGATCCCGGGCAATACGGGTGAAGCGAGGTGGTGAAAAAGTCGGCGCCGGACGAGGACCCGGTGGAACCGACGATCACGGCCTTACCGGCGACGATCTTCCGCAACTTCTCTTTGGCATTCTGTATTTCTGATTTCAGCTCGATGTTGTTGCGATTCAAAAGCGTCAGCGTATCGAACGCGAGCAGGATGTTGCGCAGGCCGTCGTCCAGCTCCGAATCGGGCAGTTTCCGGATGTCGTCCACCTGCGGCTTGGCGGCAGCGAGCGTTTCAGTAACGACGTCGGAGAGCGGCTTTGCAGGATCAGCCTCTTTCAAACCGGCCATTTCCCGAAGACCGCTGATCTTGTCCGCCGCAGCCCGCGCAAGGCTGCTGTCGTTGGTCTTCAAATAGTTACGGCGCTCGACGATGGTCGTGGCCCACGTAATCGGGAAATGGTTGGGCACGGATGTACCCCTGGGCCAATCGTACATGTGAATCCAGTCGGAGCCGCCGAACCAAGGGATGAGGAAATCCGCTCCAACCACCGGATATCCCGGGCGATGGTGCCGAAAGACAGGGATGATGATGTGTTCCCCGCCGGGCGGGGCGAGGACGATTTGATCAGGCCCAACCGAAAGTTCCTCGCGACTGGTCGGATCGACCCCGAGCATCATGCAGGCCAAGGCGAGGCCGAACTGGGGCAGAAGGTGCCCGCGGTCATTGATCAGCAGGGGCACGCTACGGACGACGCCGTCGGACGACAGCTCGTCCTTCGAAGCTGTGACGGAGCCGATCATCCCCGCGCCGCCCGACTGGCGCCCGCGCCAGATGGCGCGGGTCAGAATCTCCAGCGGGGGCTGTTCGCCGGTCGCCACCATCAAGTCTGGAACGTCCGACGGCACTTCACGCGGGAACAGCTTGCCCATCGTCAGAATCGCGCGCGCCTTCTGGCGCTCACTCTCGACCAGGCGCAGCAAGGGCGAGGTTTTGATGAGTCCCCCGCGGGTCTCGCGCGGCAGGAGTTCCGACGCCGGGAGGTTGGGCGCGGCCAGCAGTTTCTCGCGGGCGACCTCGCGCCGGGCGACGACGAGTCGTTCGCGAATTGAGTCTGGATCAGTATCCCTCAGTTTCGGCCCGCCGTACTTCTTGAGCCAGGCCATCAGGTCTTCGGGAGTCATCTCCAAATCCGCCCGGAGCTGCTCGCGCACGACGCGTTGGAGCTCGCTCTCTCCCGCCTTGTTGAACGTGAACCCCGCGGCCAGCACGATCTTGCCGAAGCGCTCGACCGAGGCCGCCAAGGCCGCGTCTCGCGCGGCGGCAGCAGCGACCTGAGCCTCGGCATCGACCACAGAGGCCCCCTGTGCCGCTGCCTGAGTTGTTGCCGGCCCAGTCGCGGGGGCCATCGCCACCGACTGCTGCGTTCCTCCCTGTGTATCCTCGTCGGTGAACTGAATGTCCAACGCCAGGACTTTCGCCCCTGCCTCGCGAATCTCGTCGATGATCGCCGCAACGAAACGCCGGTCCCACGGCCACTTGCCCACCGTTTCCAGCGCCGCATCGTCAATATCCAAATGCACCAACTGCGTCGTCGGCGCCTTCGCGTAGAACTGACAATGCCGCGCACGAATGTCGTACAGCCAGTTCTCCAGAGGCGTCAACGCACCGATGCCCTCCATCACCAGCACCAACACCGTCAACGTAAAACCCAACAGCATCAGCCGCGCGCGGAACGGGATCTGATTCCAGTATCGCCCCCAGTCCGGCAGGAGATTCTTCACGCGCGGCAGCTTCATTCTGTTCCGTAATACCCGATTGCGGACGCTGGTCCGGTAGACACCCTCCGACCCGATGGCCTCCAGTTTATGAACAACCGGCCCCCCTGCCAACTCCAGCCACTTGCTTCATCGGCCGCGGAAACCGCGCTGCGACGGGAGCGTCGAATGGCGCTCGCGATCGGGGGTCTTATCGGACGTGAGGCGCTTCAGGTCAATGGCGGTGGAGGGGCGGGTGTCGGCCTTGAGCACGCGCTGCATGTGCTCGAGCGCGTGGGCGTTTTCGGCGGGGTCGAGCGAGGCGACGCAGTCGGCAGGGATCAGCAGGTTCAAGTCGCGCATGTAGGCGTCGTTCGCGGTAAAGAGCACGCAGTTGTCGGCGGTGAAGCCGGTCAGGATCAGCGTCTTGGCGCCCAGGTAATGCAGGAGCGTGTCGAGGATGGTGGAGAAGAAGCCGGAGTGCTTGGGCTTGAGGACGAAGTAGTCCTGATCCGGGTCGGGGCGGAGTTGCTCGGCGATGGGGCGGCCGCGCGAATTGTCATCGATCACGTGGGCCACGAGCTTGTTGAAGTCGGATTGCCAGCGGCCAAAGTTGTCGTTGACGTAGAGGGCGGGGACGTGCACCTCGCGGCAGCGCTGCTTGAGCGCTGCGATGTGCGGCGCGACTTCCGCGGCGTGAGGAAACAATTCTTCCCCGCCGGGAAATTCCATGTCGTTGATCGTGTCGATGAGCAGCAGCGCGACCTCGGCGCGCTCGGGGACGTTGCCGTGCAGGTCCTGGTTCTTCGCGGGCATGGGTGCAGGATACGCCGGGAGGTCCCGCGGCGGTACGGACAAAGCGGCGGCGGGCTGGCGGACGCAATCGTGCGGGCGGAAAACGAATAGGGCCGATTGGGATCGAACCAACAACCTACGCTTTAGGAAAGCGTCGCTCTATCCAATTGAGCTACGGCCCCACCGATGCGCCATCGTAGGGAATACGCCGCCGCCGGGCAAGACATGACACGCTTGGCGGCGGGCCGCATTTGCGTAAACTGCTGAGCCAACACCTCCACTTCTCAAGGACCCTTCCATGATCCACCCGCACCGCCCGCTCGTGATTCTCCTGGCATTGCTCGTTCCCGGATTGCTCGCGTTTGACGTAAAGGGACAGGAGCCAACCCGCGGAGAGACGCCCATGACCGTTTATCTCGGCACCTACACCGGGCCCAAAAGCAAGGGCATCTATATGACGAAGCTGGACCCGGCCACGGGGAAGCTGAGCGCGCCGGAGGTGGCGGCAGAGCTGAAGAATCCATCCTTCCTGGCGATCGCACCCAGCCAGAAGTTTCTCTACGCGATCGGGGAAGTCGATGAGTTCAAGGGGCAGAAGGCGGGCGGCATCTCGGCGTTTTCGATCGATCCCGCGAGCGGGAAGCTCACGCTGATCAACCAGCAGAGCACTGGCGGCCCGGGGCCGGCGTTCGTGGGCGTCGATCCCTCCGGCAAGGTGGCGATGGTCGCGAACTACGGTGGGGGAAGCGTGCAGTCGCTGCCGATCAAGGCCGATGGCTCGCTGGGCGCGCCGGCGAGTTTCTTCCAGCATGCGGGATCGAGCGTGGACCCCGCGCGGCAGAAGGAGCCGCATGCGCATTCGATCAACGCTTCGCCGGATGGGAAGTTCGCGGTGGCGGCGGACCTGGGACTGGACAAGTTGATGGTCTATCGGCTGGATGGGGCGAGCGGGCGGATGACGGCGAACGAGCCGCCGTTCGCCAAGACGCCGCCGGGTGGCGGGCCGCGGCACCTGTCGTTCGCGCCCGATGGGAAGTTCGCCTACTTCGTCAACGAGATGGGGTGCAGCGTGACGGCGATGTCTTATGACGCCGAGCATGGCACTTTTGCGGA